>CAMWQK010000012.1 GCA_947176445.1 uncultured Clostridia bacterium
CCGCGCTGCCGCCCTTGCAATCGAACGTGACCGTGTAGACCGCGTTCCACTTTGCATACACGGTGAGATTTCCCGTGACTGCCGCTTCGAAGTCGTAAGCCGTTGTGAGTTCCTCGTCCGCATACCAGCCCTTGAACGCATAGCCCTCTTTGGTGGGATTTTCGGGCGCCGTGACCGCACTGCCGTTTTCGACGGAGACCGCCGTGACCGCGCTGCCGCCGTTCACTTCGAAGCTGACCGTGTATACCTCGATCCAGCTTGCATACAGCGTCGTATCCTCGAACACGGGTGCGTCGAAGTCAAAAATTTCTTCGCAAGCCTCGTCCTTGTACCAGCCCTTGAATGCGTACCCTTCGCGCACAGGTGCCGTAGGCTCATCTACGATCGCGCCGAACGCGATCTCGCCGCCCTGGGGCACACCTGTGACCTCGTCCTCCGTGTTCGCGTTATAGCCGAGCGTAACCTCCGGCATGGTCTCGCCGTATGCGTTGAATTCGCGCACCGCGATCGACGTTTCCAGATCGCTCGTTGCCGTGATGTTGAGGCGCACGTACTTTGCCGCAACCTCGCCCTCGGGAATGGCAATGTCCATGAACTCCGCATTGTCGGCTCCGAGCTTGCAGGCAACATAGTGGAAATTAAGTGCCGTCTCGTTTGTGAAGTTCACACCGTCCAGCGAGAAGGAGATAAATCCGCTCTTGATCGAGTTATAGAAGAGGAATACCCGCACGGCGTTGATCTTGTGGTAGCCGTCCAACTCGAGCGTGATGCTGCCGAGCACCTCGTCCGCTCCGAGCAGGTTCGTATCGGGTGCCTGCGCAATCGTGAGCAGGTCGCCGTCGATGAGGTCAAAGAGCGGGTGCTCGGGATAAAATCCGTTGATATCTTCGCTCGTGACTTCCTCTACCGCAAGCGCGGTCGTTGTGCCGTAGAGCGCAAATTCGTTGCTCGTTCCGATGTATCTTGCAACGACGGGCATCGTGAGCACTTCGTTTGCCGTGAGCGCCGTGTAATTCGTTCCGTCTACGGAGTATTCGATCGTTCCGTCGCCGTACACGCGTGCCACGTCGATCGCAATATAGTCGAGCAGATCGTACGCGCCATCCGTCAGATAGTAGGTGCTGTAATTTGCAAGCTCCTCTTCAAGGACGACGAACTTCATGCTCGCAGTATAGGGCGCGTCCTCGTCGCTCGGATTGGGCACGGACGCTGTGACCGTGTACTCCGTCTCGCCGTCGCCGACCGCGCCGATCGTGAGAAGTCCGTCGGCAGTGACGGAAATGCCGTCTACCTCGTCCGCGAGCACATAGGTGATCTCGCCCTCGCCGTAGAGGTTAGACATCTGCGCATTGAGTTGGAGCGTATCACCCTTTACCATGGGATACACCGTCTCCTCGTCAATCCCCGCAAGCGTCAAGCCCTGCGGATCGGTATCCACCGCAAGCTCGCCCGCGTAGCCGTACAGTGCAAAAGGATATTCTCCCCACATGGTAGCCCATGCTCCTTCTGCTTGTACTTGCACATAACGCGCATTAACCTCTGTGGGAAAATCAATTACTTTCCACTGCCCCGAAACGTCGCTTGTCGCAAGTGCCGTCGTGTAGTTCACATCGTCGGTAGATACCTTGACTGTGAGCGACGTGACATTCTGCAAAGATGCAAATTGAAATTTAGAAAGTACATAGCATTGATCGTCCAACTCCGTTTCGCCGTCGCTCTGCATGCCGAGATCAACGCATATCGTCTTATTAAACGCATTGTTGGCAGTATTAAACACAAAATCTTCCTTTGTACTTCCGTCCAAGGTGTAGATATAGCGATTGTTTGCCGTCATCTGAATCCAGTCCGGCGTTCCGTCCGCACTTGCATTCAACTGTGAAATCCCGCCGCACAGACAACCGATCGTTCCGAGCAGCAATGCCGCACTCATCATCTTTCCCGTGTGTTTCATTGTTCTTTTCTCCCTTTGATTTTAATATAGAGGAATCCCCCTGCCGAGAGGAGCAATACCCCTCCCGTTATTCCTAAAACTACATACAGTGCCGTATGATTTGGCTCGCTTCCAGTCTCCGTCAGAATTTCCTTCGGCGTATACTCTGCCGTGACGCGATCGCCCTCCGCGACCTCTTCGCTCACCGCACCGCCCTCTGTGGGCAGCTCCGTCTCGAAGGGAAGCTTCTTCGTGGAAACCTTCGTCACCGTCTGACTGCGGTCGGGCGTGTAAGCCTGAAATTCGTAGAGCGCATACGAATACGTGTCGTACGCGTTCACGATCTCGCCCGTCGGCTCGAAGCGTATCATGCGCGTCGTGACCGTATCGCCCGTGATGTAGTACTTGCCGATCTGATCGGCGACCGAGCACCGCATGACCGCACCGCCGACATTGTGCTCCTCTTCCCACAGCGTCTCCCACTCCTTATAAGTCGAGTTGTAATAGGAGACCTTAAAGCCCGAGGGATAGATGTCCTGATGCGTTCTGACGACGACGCTCGCGATCTCCACCTCGTAGCGGAAGTCCACCGTCAGCGACCAGAACTGCGCAATGCCCTGCGTGTAGGTGTTGAGGTCGTTATCCACCGCCCGATAGAAATATTCCTCGAAGGCGTACACCGTGTCGGTATACGCAAGCGCGCCCGCCGCCACGTTGGTGTTCCCGAGCACGACCACCCGCTCGCTTCCCTGCTCGCGGAGCTCCTCGGGCACGTCGTCCATGAAGATGAGCGTATTCCAGCCCGCGGGCGCACCCACGCCCGAGCTCCATGTGTAGGTATCCTCACGCGTCGAGGAATCGATCGCATTGTTGAGCATCAGGTCATAGCCGACCGAGCCGCGATTGTCCTTTGCGCTCTCCGAGCGGTCAAACGCCACACTGTACGTTCTGCCGTCGGGAGCCGTGATCGAGGTCGGGATCGCGATCTCGATGCTGTAACCGCTGTTATCCTCCCATACCTTGGCGGCGGAAGTTGCCGCCCTTCCCTCGAAGTTTTTGTCTTTCCCCGCCCAAATAGTACCGTTCACCATGCCCGAGAGATTGTTGTCGGTATCCACGCGCATCTGCGTGTTGCCGTAGGGCATGTTGTTGTCCGTCGAGCGGGAGAGCGTTCTGTCGACGAAGATTTCAAGGCTGTCTGCAAGCCACGGCGTGGCATTAAATACCGAAGGATCGATATGTGAAACCGTGCGATCCCACACGTCGGCATACACGTAAATATTGTCGTAATCCCACAGCGCATACACCTCGACCCGCGCTGTCTTGTCCGTGCCGAGCTCGATGAACATCGTCTCGTTATAGCGCGCGTCCTTCTCCGCGTCTACCTCGGCGGTGCCGTACGCCGCGTACGTCGTTCCGCCGGCGGCGTCTGCCGTTCTGCGGGCGGGCGGCAACAGGGCAAATGCCGATGCCGCGATCCCGAGGGCGAGCGCGCCGCTCATTGCCGCATTTAATTTTTTCCGTTGAATGAACACTGTTCCCTCCTTATCTTTTAATTTGCGAACGGATCGCCGAACTGCGCAATATTCTTCGCATACTGCGTCGTCCAGTAGCGTTCAAGCTCGGCAAGCCCGAGCTGCTCCATCTCGCTAATCGCCGTCGTAAGATACCCTCTTGCCTCGTCATCCGACTTCGCCGTTACCATCTGCGGCCAGAGCGTGTTGTACTTCGCCCATACCTTAGTGGAGATTCCGCCGAGACGCGTCGTCGAGCTCGGCGACAGGTGATAGGTGAATACCGTGCCGTCGTAGCAGTACTTGCACGACATCGCAACGTTGTTCTTCGTCCGCTCGTCCTGCGTTTCTGCCTCGTCGTAGTACGGATAGTTGAAGAGACGCTGGGTGAAGATACCCGTATCCTTTTCAAACTTCGTGAGGTTCTCGTTGCGCTGTTTTATAACCTCGTCGGTGCGCTGAACCTTACCGTCGTCCGTGATTGTATAGTGCTCGTTCTCATGCCCGTAGCACACGAGCATATTGCCCTCTTTACTGAACATATAGAGCGCGAACTTGATCGCAGCTTCCGGATCGGCGCACTTCTTGCTGATGAGCGTCGTCGTCCAGCCGCGGCGGGACGTGCCCTGGAAGCGGACGTTGTCTCCGATCTCGTTTCCGCGGAGCGGCTCTACGCACACAAATCCCTTACCGTCACCGAGCGACGCATTGACCGTATCCAATTCCCAGTAGGTCACAGGGTAACAGAAAATCTTGCCCGCCGCAAGGTCGGTCGTCTTGCTTGCCTTGGTGAATACGTCGGGATCGATGAGCTTCTCGTCATACAGCCGACGCAGGAAGAGCATCGCCTTTTCGAACTTCGGGTCCTTGATACGCATCTGCACGCCGCTGTCCGTCACGTAGTACGGGAGCACGCCGAACGCCTCTTCGAAGATCCAGTAGTACCACGAATCGGGAAGGGAGAGCGGATACATATCGGGATACTGTGCCTTGACCTTGCGCAGCGCCGCAATAAAGCCCTCTTCCGTGCTCATATCGGGGCTGCCGATCGCCTTGTAGACATCTTCTTTCACGTTGAAGGTGAGCTGCCCCAAATCATTCACGTCGGGATAGTAAAAGCTGTTGAGCCCGTAGATCTTCCCGTCGTACTCCGCCTTGTCGCTCTGCCAAGCCGTATAGTTCCAATACTCGTCGTCGCACCAGGACTTGAATTCGTCCATCGAGACGTAGTCCTTGCAATACTTCTCGATGAGCTCCTCGTAGCTGTACACGTAGTCGCCCTCGATGAGCTCTTCGAGGAGCTCGCCGTCCACCCCGAGGGTGATGAGGTCGGGCAGGTTGTTGTTTGCCATGCGCAGCTTCAACGCCGTATTGTCGCCGTCCTGCGCGATCGAGGTCTTGGGAATGACGCCCGTGATCTGGGAGACCTCTTTGAGAACGGGATAGCTCACCCAGTCCTCGGTGTACGACCACCAGTTGATCCCGATATACCACGACAGTTTTTTGTTCTGCCCGATATACCACTTCTCGCGCTGCTCCTGTACGTACGGGGAGAGGTCGGAGTCAAGATCGACGTCGCCGTCACACCCCGCAAACGGAACGAGCATTGCCGCACCGAGTAGCACGCTCATGCCGAGCGCCAACGCCTTTTTGCCAAAATGTTTCATCAAAGAGTTCCTCCTTTTCTATCCTGAAATTGATTATTCCTTCACCGAACCGACCAGCATGCCCTTGACAAAGTACTTCTGAACGAACGGATACACGCAGAGAATGGGCACGGTGGAGACGACGATCGTCGCAAGTTTGATCGCATCTGCGGTGACGGTGATCGTACCGCCCGTATTTCCGCCGCCGACGATATCCCCGCCCGAAATCGCGCTGCCGTTGATGATGCGCATGAGAATGGTCTGCATGGGATACATCCAGTCGGCGTCGAGCACGTAGATGTACGCGTCGAACCAGGCGCTCCACTGCCCTACCGCAAAGAACAGGCACACGGTCGCGATCGCGGGTGCGGAGAGCGGGAGCACGATGGAGAAGAAAATGCGGTACCAACCCGCACCGTCGAGGCGCGCCGATTCTTCGAGGCTGACGGGAATGTTTTCAAAGAACGTCCGAAGCACGATCATGTTCCACACATTGACCGCGCACGGCAGAATGAACACGAGGAAGTTATCGACGAGCCCGAGCTGACTGATGACGAGGTACGTGGGGATCATTCCGCCCGAGAAGAACATCGTCGCAAGGCAGAGAAGCGAGAAGAACTTGCGCCCTCTGAGAGCGGGCTTGCTGAGCGCGTAGGCGAGCAATCCCGTTACGATGATGGAGACGAGCGTTCCCGCCGCCGTACGCGCGACCGAGATGAAGAACGAGGTCACGAGCTGGGAATTTTCGAACACCGTCTTGTAGGCGATGAGGCTGAACTCGCGCGGGAAGAAGTATATGCCGCCCTTCATCGCGTCGAGCGGTTCGTTGAACGACTCTGCGACGATCTGCCAGAACGGATACAGCGAAACAAACCCGACAATGAGCAGCAGGATGAGATTGACTACGTCGAAGATACGCTCGCCCAGCGTGTTCTTTTTTGTCCAGCGCACGTAGGCGCTTGCGATCTTGTTTTTTATCTTCACAAAGAATTTTACAATAATATTTTCCTTCATTTCCGCCCCCTTAATACAGCCCGCTGCCCGTCGTCTTTTTGCAGACGGTGTTCGCGGCGATGAGAATCGCGAAGTTGACGAGCGACTGCACAAGCCCCGCCGCCGTCGCATACGAGTACATGCGGTTGGAAAGTCCGAATTTATAGATATAGGTATCCAGCACCTCGGCGACGTTCAGGATGAGCGGGTTCTGGAAGAGATAGATCTGATCGAAGCCCGCGTTGAACAGTCCCGCGATGGAGAGGAGTAGCGTAATGCGCAGCGTCGGCATGAGTGCGGGAAGCGTGATATAGCGGATTTTCGCAAACCGTCCCGCGCCGTCGATATCCGCCGCCTCATACAGCTCGGGATTGATGTTGGAGAGCGCGGCGATATAGATGATCGCGTTCCAGCCGCCCTCCTTCCAGGTGCCCGTGATGACCATGAGCGGCCAGAAGAACCAGTCCTCCGTCGAGAACTGTACGGGATCGATTCCGAATACGCCGAGGATTCTATTGACCGTGCCGTCCGTTGCGAGCAGGTCGCCGAAAATTCCCGCGACGATGACCCAGGTGAAGAAGTGCGGCAGATAGGAGAGCGTCTGCACGCCCTTTTTGATCCCGACAAGGCGCAGCTCGCTCAGCATGATCGCAAACAGAATGGGTGCGGGGAAGCAGAACACGAGCTTTAACAGGTTGATCGCGACCGTATTGCGAATGGCGATCGCGAAGTCGTGATCCTGAAAGAGCGTTGCAAACTGCTCGAAGCCCACCCACGGACTGCCGAACACGCCCGTGGAAATTTTATAGTCCTGAAAGGCAATGAGCAGGCCGTAGAGCGGAAGATAGCTGAACAGGATCAGACAGATGATCCCCGGAAGCAGCATGGAATACAGCGTGCGCTGTGCCCAGATTTCTTTTAATACCTTTTTTCCCTTCATCGCGTCCTCCTGCGTTGCCTTGATATAATCTGATTTTTTCTGTATTTTTGAGTTAAGATATATTTTATTTCCGTTATTTCGTTTACAAATCGAAAATTAACTGTTATAATGCCGGTATGGAAAAGTATAAACGCATCTACAAAGACCTGTACTATCGCATCAAGAGCGGCGATATCCCCGTGGGAACGGTACTCCCGACAGAAGCGGAGCTCGCCTTAGAATACGGCGTGAGCAAGATCACCGCCAAAGCCGCGCTCAACCTGTTAAAGGCGGACGGGCTCGTTCTAAGAAAGAAGCGGCTCGGGACGGTCGTCCTCAACGGCGTCGTCAATTCCACGGGCGACAATCTCATTGCCATCGTATTTTCGGGGTTCGATCATCTCGACGCCCGCTTTACCAACAGTCTGACGCAGGTCGCCAAGTCCAAGAACGTCAAGCTCGCGTTCTTCGACTCCGAGCTGAGCCTCGAAAAGGAGCGGGAGATCTTGCTCTACCTCATCTCCGAAAATATCGCGGGGCTCATTCTCATGCCCCTCTCGCAGGGCGGCAATCTCGACGTGATCAGCCTGTTTGCCATTCAGAAAATCCCCGTTGTATATATGGACTTCCCGTCGCACGCGCTCATCGCGCCCACCGTCACCTCCGATAACTTCGGCGGCATGTATATGATGGTCAAATACCTCATCGACTGCGGTCACCGCGACATCGGGTTCTTCCCCTATTCCGATCACTTCTATCCGACGGAGAACGACCGCTTCGAGGGATATTGCCGCGCCCTCATCGACAACGGCATTCCCGTCAGTTCCGACTACCTCTTCTCCGCCTCGGCGCTCAGCACCTACTCGCTGATGTCGTCCGTCTCTACGGCGGATATGAACGTCGCGGAAGAATTTCTCGATAGCTACTTAAAACTCAATCCCAAGCCGACCGCGCTCGTCTGCGTCAACGACCTGAGCGCGCACGCCGTGATCGCGGCGGCGAAGGAGCGCGGCGTCCGCGTTCCCGAGGATCTCTCCGTCACCGGCTTCGACAATCTCACCGTCTCCGCAAAGCGCGAGATCACGACCGTTGCGCAGAACTTTGCCGAGATCGCAAAGACCGCGCTCCTCACGCTCATTCGCAAGATCGACGGGGTGAACAGCGAACCGACGATCATCCGCCTGCACACGGTGCTCATCAAGCGCGACTCGGTGCAAAAGCTCACCTCGCCCGAGCACTCGGCATAACGGCTTACGCCTTTGAAAACACCGCAATGGCGCGCTTTACGTCCTCTTTCATCGCCAGCATGGCGGCGTACTCCACGTCGTGAAGATACTTGCTCTTGCCCGCCTCGATTGCCTTTTTCGCGCCCTCATAGCCCGCTTTGGACATATACGAATAATAGTTGATTTTACGGATTCCGCTTGCGATCGCCTTGCGGAATCCTTCTTCGTTTACGCCGCTTCCGCCGTGCATCACGAGCGGGAGCTTCGTGCTCTTTGCGCAATTTTTCACCACCTCGAAGTCGAGCTTTGGCTGCGCCTCGTAAAAGCCGTGCGCTGTGCCGAATGCGATGGCTAAGGCGTCGATCTTCGTCTCTTTTACAAACTTTTCCGCCTCGTCGGGGCGGGTGTAAAAGTCCTCTGCCCGCAACCCCTCGCTGTTGCCGCTCTCCCCCGTCGGGAGCCGACCGAGCTCCGCTTCCACGCTTACACCCATATCGTGCGCAGCTTCCGTCACCTGCTTTGTGAGCCGCAGATTTTCCTCGTACGGAAGAGCGGACGCGTCGATCATGACGGACGTGAACCCGAGCCGAAGCGCCTTATGGATCATCGCAAGCGATACGCCGTGATCGAGATGCACGCACACGGGCACCTTCGCATTCTTTGCCGCCGCGATCATCGCGGGACCGACGAACGAGATATCGTTATAGACATTATGCACTTCTGCGTGCGCTAATATGACGGGACGGTTGAGTTCTTCCGCCGCGGCGACGATCGCCTGCAAGCTGTCGAAGCCCGTCGCGTTGAACATGCCGATCGCGCTGTGATCCTCCTCGGCAAGCGCAAGGATCTGCTTTAAGTTTACGAGCATAACTCTTCCACCTCCGGAATGCGTCTGATTCTCGCATCCTCGAACGCGTCCGTCTCGTCGCTGCTGTGCGTGGAGAACTCGCTGATGACCGCGCCCTCCGCGCCCGCCTGAAACCAGTGGCGCGTGTTGGGATACATCGTATACTGCTCACCCGCATGGAGCACGATCTCGTGAAAGACGGTCACAGCCGTTTCGGGGAGCTTCGCCTTGATCTTGGATTTATCCCCCTCGCCGTCTACATAGAGATAACACAGTCCGCGCCGCACGCGGAAGGTCTCTTCCTTGCCCTGAAAGGGCACGCCGCCCTCTTCGCCGTCAAGGTGAATGTGCTCGGGGCAGGTCTGGAAGGGACGGAGCACCATCTCCTTCGCGCAACACCTGTCGGTATTGACGTAGGTAAAGATCTGCAATCCGATCTCCTTGACTTTCCCGAGCCCGAAGTCGGCGACTTCGATGCGCTCTTTCTCCGCATCCGTCAGATAAAATCCCGCCTCTTCAAGGCTTTTCAGCGTGTAACGTACGCCCTCTGCGTACTCTTCTTTCGTCAACATTTGATATCCCGCCTTTTGAATTTGTTTTCTGCTTTCAATGTTTCCTGTAAATCTTTTGCCCCGCTCACCGCGTCGGAAACGCTTAAATTTTCCGCCGCCATACACGAGGCGAGTTGCATGCCTTCTATCAGCGGCATTCCCTTTAAGAAGGAATACAGCATGCCCGCGCAAAACGCGTCTCCCGCGCCGACCGAGCCGACAATGTACCCTTTGGGAAGCGCAAACGACGGCAACAGACAAAACTCATCCGTTTTATCGATGCCGCAGCTCAGCTCGGGGCAGTGAAGGACGACCGCGTCCGAAACGCCGAGCGCCTTGATCTTGCGGCAGATGCGTTCGAGGTTTTCAAGATCGGGCGCACCGTCTTTTTTCCGCGGCGCATATCCCGCAAGCCTTCCGCCCTCAATCTCGTTGATGACAACGTAGTTGCAATATCTGAGTGCAGGCGTCACGATTTTTTCGAACCGCTCCGATTGCTCGCTCACAAGGTCGATACTCGTCTTGATTCCGCGCTGCTGTATCTCACAGAGCAGTCGCGCCGCCCTTGTTCCGTAAGTTTCGTCCGCCTCGTCCATTCCGTCTAATAGGAGCAGGTATCCGAGATGGAAAATCTCGCAATCGAGCGATTTTACGGGAACGTGCTGCGGCTGAAAGCCCGCGTTCGCGCCGCGTCTCTGAAAGAACGTGCGCTCGCCCGTTTGCGATACCGTCATCACGTCGGTATACGAGGTGGAAGATTGCGCGTCCGCTGTGACGCCCGAAATATCGATGCCCTCTTTTTTCATACGATCGAGCAGGTATTGCCCGTACTCGTCTGCGCCGACCCGCCCGAAGGCGGTCACCGTCAGATTTTGATCGAGTTTTTTCAAGTCGATCGCCGTATTGCACACACAGCCGCCGACGGCGCGCGTCTCGCCGATCACGTTGGCGAGCATTCCCTTTTCGGGGTATATGTCGATCTTCTTGACGATATCGAGAATGATGTTGCCCGCAATCGCAATCCCGCCGCTCATAGCTCTTCCCCCGAAAGTTTCTCCAAAGTCATCTTGATACAGAAGCGTTTCCGCTCGCCCCGCTCAATGCGGGAATAGGCAAATTGATCGTCGAGCAGCGACGTGCACGGCTCCAATCCAAGCGCGTAGTCGCCTGATCGCATGCTCTTCCATTCGATGAAGTGCGGGAGCGTATCGCCCGAATAGGTGAGCGTGAACGTCTTTCCGCACTTAGGGCTCACAACCTTCACCTCGGGGCGGTTGAGCATTACAAAGTAACAGTTCTCTTCCTGCCCGATCTCGGGTGCGGAAATCTTCGTACATTCCGCTCTTTTTTGCTCCGCGGCGGCAGTTCGGGGAATGATCTCCTTTGCGTCCCACACAAGGTGCGTCCCCTCGTCCAGAAAAGGATAGCCGAGATTGATATGATATAAGAGGCAATAATCTTCCGCCTCGAAGCCGTCGTTAAAAAGTTCGTCCTCGATGGTCAGCGCGTTTCCGCCGATCTCCATCTGTATTCTGCGGCGAAGACGCAAGTTTTTTCCGAAGAGCGCACTGTCGCGCATTTCCGCCTCGATGAGGATCCCGTCTTCATCGCATCGCGCCTGCAAGATGTGTGCGGGGAGATTGTGTAAACTTCCGTGC
>CAMWQK010000013.1 GCA_947176445.1 uncultured Clostridia bacterium
TCCGAGGAGATCTTCTCCCCGTTTACGCGGACTTCCCGCGCCTTTAAGAGGGTGCGAAGGCACATCGAAGCCTGCGCGCAGGTGTTATCTGTGAAGTTTTTCAGCGAGATTTCCTCGCTTACGACGTACTTTTTCAACTTTTTTCTTCCCTATGATGAAAAATCCGATGAGGGGCGCGGCGGCAATCGCAAGATACACCGCACCGCCCGTAATGGCGAAATAGACTACATACGACAGGAGCAGCGCGCTGACCGTCTGCCCCGTTGCGTACATGCAGGCGCGCTTCCAGCCTGTCTCCCGCGCACACGCGGCAATCGCCGAGACGCAGGGCGAGCAGGTGAGAATAAACGTTCCGAATGCGAACGCGCTCTGCGCCGAATACGGAAACCCGCCGCAAAACGTTAAGAGCACTCCCGCCACGTTCTCCTTGGCAAACAGTCCCGAGACCGCCGCATACGTGATGTGCCAGTCGTTACATCCGATGGGCGCGAACAGAAACGAGAGGTGCTTGCAGATGATTGCGAGCATGCTCTCTTCCTCGGCGCAGAAGGTGAAAGAGAAGCTGAACGAGGAGAGAAGCCACGACGCGATGAAGAACGCGAGAATGACGGTCGCCGTCTTTATTATAAACTGTTTTACCTGAAAATACAAGGATTTTAGCACAAAAAGCGGGCGCGGAAGCTGAAGCGGTGCAAGCTCCATGAGGAAGGGCTGCTCCCCCTTCCGCTGAATGAGCGCGACGATAAACGACAGCGCAATGCCCAGGGCATAAAATAACAGCACGGCAAGGAACGGATTACTCGAAATGCTCGCCGCCACAACGAGGTACACGGGCAGTTTTGCGCTGCACGAGATGTACGGAAGGCTCAGAATGACCCGCCGTTGAATGCGCTTATCGTCCAGTCCCCGCGTAGACGTGATCGCCGCCGCCGTGCACCCGAAGCCCATGAGGAGCGAGAAGAACGCCCGCCCGTTGAGCCCCACTGCCGAGAAGATCCCGTCCGTATGATAGGCGAGCCGCGACATCAGCCCGCTCTCCTCCATGAGAATGAGGGCGAGATACAAAAGCGCAATCTGCGGCAAAAAACTGAGCACGCCGCCCGTGCCCGTCAGTATCCCGTCGATGACAAAACTTCGAAGAACGGGCGAGGAGATCCCCTCCGCCTTGCCCGTGAGAAACCCGCAGAAAAAGTCCTCGATCCCGCCTTTGAGAAGGTCGCCGACGCTCCCGCTCCCGAAGGTGAGATAGAAGGTCGCGACCAGCAGAAATACAAAGAGCGGAATGCAGAAATATCCGCTTAAAAACAGCCGTTCCAAGCGGCGCGGCGCACCGCTCGGGGGCGTATAGATCGCCTCCGTCAGAGCAAAAGAGGCTGTCTTTCCCCCCTTTGGCGTCTCGAACGCGGAGGCGATGCGCGCTTTGAGCTCCCGCCGCGAACAGCCCTCCGCGGTGAATACGGGGATATGTAGCGCCTCGGCAAGCGCTCTCTCATTTAGTTTTCCGCCGCGCCGTTCAAACTGCTTTCGCTTGGTGAGCGCGAGAACGATTTCCGAGCCCCGCTCTTTGATCTGTTTAATGAGCGGCAACGCCCGCGAAAGCGTTGCGCACTCCGCAACGAACAGAACGTGCTCGCCGTGCCCCGAAAGATAGTCGCGGGTGATCTTCTCTTCCATGCTCATACTGTCGAGCGCGTAGATACCGGGAAGATCGCATACGCTCACGCGTTTGCCGCTAAACTCCGTCTCCTTACACAGGACGCCCACCGTCACCCCATGCCAGTTCCCCACCCGCGCCCTGCCGCCCGTGAGCGCGTTGAAGAGGGTGCTCTTGCCCGCGTTGGGATTGCCGACAAGGCAGATCGTCATGTTAAGAATACCCGTATGAGGGCGGCAATTTCGCGGCGCATGGCGACTTGCGTGCTCCCCGCCTGCAAGAGATAGGTCTTTTTGAAGGGCGAGACTTTGAGCATGGTGATCTTTGCGTTCGGGTACACACCGAGGGAACGCAACCGCTCCCGAATGGGAGACGGGACGTCCGTTCGTAAAATGACGGCGCTGTCGCCGCGTTTGAGTTCATGAAGCATCATATAATAGAAGATGCCGACGGAATGAAAAATATTCCGTCGGCATTTGAAACTTCATTTGCATATCGAACTTAGTCGGTGGTACGAGCTTCGCGATTACCCTGTAATTTGAGCACGCCGTTCGTGATCATCGGCGAGATGATCAGCCACAGTGCGGCGAGCGCAATCAGCGAGTAGACGATGATCGAACCAACGCTGCGCGGTCCCATAAAGATCATGGAGACGAGGTTGAAATTGAAGATTCCGAACAGTCCCCAGTTGACCGCACCGAGCAATACAAGAATGTACGCAATGAGATTGGCAATTACCATAATACTTCCTCCCAAGTACAATGTGTGCAAGGAAAGGAGAATTATACATAAAAAACCGCTCCCGCATTTTTGCGGGAGCGCTTTACTTTTTATTTCTTGTTTTTCTTCTTGCCCTTGAGCTTGTTGAGATCGACCTCTTCGACCTTCTTATCCGAAGGCTTGACGAAGATCAGAACAACGAGCGCAATCAAAAGCACGCCGGAGATCGCAAACAGCACGACCGCCGTAATGTTGTTTTCGAGCCAGTACGTTTCGCCCTTGATCTCGTCGATATTGTTGCTCACTTCCACGACCTGATATGCTGTCTGCACGTCGCTGAAGTAATCGACGTCGGTCACCTCGATCTTGACGAAGTAGTAACCCGTCTTCTGCGGACGGAAGGTACGGGAAGACGGTCTCCAATAGTAATCGTTATCCGTCTTATCCCAAGCCGCATCGTCCTCGCCCACCGTATCGTCATACTCGCGGATCTCGGTCATGTACTTATCGACTGCGTACTGCTCGGGGTTCTCCACCATCGCGTCGTACGAAGGCATCGTATTGCCGTCTGCAATGTATTTGTCCTGTTCGAAGTAGTAGAGCTTGTATTCGCTCTTGTAGCCGTCGACCGCGACGACCTTGAAGCTGTCTACGGTGTACGTGCCGTCGAGATATCCCTTTGCGGGTGCATCGGGCTTTTCGATCTCTGCGCCCTTGCTGTGCACGACGAACTCAAACTGCGGAATGCAGTCGTAGTCCCAGACGTTGGACGAGTTGATGCTCACCCAAGCGCCGTCGTCCATGAGCTGCATGCCGTTGCCGAGCTTGTCCGTTGCGACGACGCGGAAGGCGTAGCTTCCCTTCTTGCTGATCTCGATTCTCAGCTTGTTGTAGTCGAGCGACGAAGTCGATTTGCCCGAGCTCGAAGTCTGATCCTTATAATAGACCGTGAATTTGAGGTTACGGTAGTCGGTATTGTCGTCCGTGATGAGATCGCGCAGGGACGGAAGATAGAAGTATGCGCCGCTGCCCGCGTTCAAGTCCTTGCTCGCCTCTTCGACGGCTGCCTGATAGTCGGCAATGCGCTGTTTTGCTTCATCCGAAGTATCGGCAACGCTGTCGTTAACGGAGTCGTACGCGACCGTCGTATACTTGGGTCCCTCGTTGTTGCGCGTCACGAGAATGTAGTCGATGTCCTGCTTGTCGTTCGCAATGTTGTTCAACAGGTTGCTGTCTACATACCAGCTCAAATACGCATAGCCGCGAACCTCGTCGCTTGCAAGCGTTCTGCCGTCGTCAAGACGGAAACGGATGGAGACGTACTCTCTCTCCGCCTTCTCATTGCCTGCAACGGGCATGAAGTAGGTGGAAGTCGAGAGCGACTTGTATTCGGGCTTGACAGCCTCTTCGCCCTCTGCGGGCGCTTTGTACATATAGTACTCGCTCGTAATGGTGCTGAGCGATCTGGAAGTTCCGCATACGTCGATGAGCTTGCATGCGAGGCTGAACTTCTGTCCGAGCGGGAAGGAGGTCACCACTTCGTTGACGACGAGCACGGGATCGGTATCGTCGGACACCATGCCGCTCTCGGTGAGCTTGAAGGACTGGTTGTTCATCTCCTTGACGAGCACGATCTGGCTCTTTGCGTCCGTCGCTGCTGCGAGCGCACCGCCCTCTGCCG
The DNA here is from genome assembly GCA_947176445.1 of uncultured Clostridia bacterium. Taxonomy (GTDB): domain Bacteria; phylum Bacillota; class Clostridia; order Christensenellales; family Borkfalkiaceae; genus Gallimonas. Next base: position 4,056 of record CAMWQK010000013.1, read on the forward strand.
TGAAGGTCAACGGATCGCGCGAGGTGCTGTACTCCATATAATAGCCGCCGATGTTGGTGAACTTGCCCGCCACCAGATTGTTGACGAGTACGGTAAACGCACCCTCTTTATCGTCGTTATCCACCTGCGTGAAGGAGACGGTGATATCCGCGAGCGGATCGGTAACGATGCAGCCGCTTGCGATCTCCTCTGCATCCTCTTTGTCGCCGTGCTTGACGGAGAGCGCGAGCGCACCGTCCTTTGCGGTGAAGATGAGGGAGTTCGTCGTCTTCTCCTCTTTATCGACGCTCTCCTGTGCGCTGACGAAGGTGAGCGTGAATTTTTCGAAGTTGACTTCGGGGAAAGCAAATGTGATGTTGAAGTAGCCGAGCTTGGCTTCGGGCGTGACGATCTTCTCGTCCTTTTCCTCGCCCTCGGTCGTTTCCTCTGCGGGCTTCTTCACCTCTTCGTACCATTTGAGCGCGAGATCACGGCGGAAGTGCGCCTTGCCCTCGTTTTCAAGTTTGAACTGAACGAAGGAATCTGCGCCCTCGGCTGCTTCGGACGCGCTGATCTGACCGCCCGAACCCGCCGTAAAGACGCTGTCGGGATTGTGCGTGCTCGCTGCGCCCGCGGGGATCGGAGCCATTGCCCCGAACGCAAACGCAAGCGTCATCAGAATGAGCGCGGCAAGCGCAAAAATTGATATGAAACGTATTTTGACCTTATTCATGTACAGCTCCAAATCGGCACGATCTGCCGTATCGGGCATATTGCCCCATTACCGTTTTATTTTACACGAAAAATTATCTTCCGTCAAGCGGTATGCGCTTATCTTGCGTTGAAAATTGCGATATTTCGCAAAAAACTCGTCTTTCCCGCAAAAACGTGTTATCTGATGCGGATGGCTTTCTCAATGTCAAACCGCTTCCACGGCGTTTCGTCTGCGGGCGGTTCGAGCACGAAGCGCAGCCGCTCCCCGCTGACGGGGTGTGTGAAGGTGAGCGAGTACGCCCACAGCGCGAGCTTGCCCTTGACCGCGTACTCTCCGCCGTAGCGCATGTCGCCGTAGACGGGGTGCGCAATCCCCGCCATCTGCACGCGGATCTGATGGCTTCTGCCCGTGTGCAGCTTGATATCGGCGAGCGAGAAATTCTCCGTCCGCTCGATGATATTGTAGTCGAGAGAGGCGAACTTCGCCCCGTCCGTGCCCTGCGTACTCAGATACACCATGTTGTTGACGGTGTTCTTTTTCAGATACCCCGTAAGCGTGCCGTGATCGGGGCTGAGCGTTCCGCAGAGCACCGCAAGATACCGCTTTTCAAAGTCGCCCGACTTCATCTGTTCGGTGAGCCGTGCCGCCGCCTTGCTCGTCTTGGCGAACACCATCACGCCGCCCGTGGGGCGATCAAGCCTGTGCACGAGCCCGACGAACACGTTACCGGGCTTGTTGTACGCCGTCTTGATATACCGCTTGACGCGGTCGAGCAGATTGTCGTCCCCGCTCTCGTCGGGGCAGGAGGCGAGGTTCTGCGGCTTGTACACGACGATAACGTGGTTGTCCTCGTGCAGAATGGTGAGCTCGTTCTCCTGTTCGTTGATCGGATCATTCATTGATGTAAATTCCTCCTGCGCCGCACGGAAGGCAGATCCCTTCCTCGGTGGGCAGCCCCACCTCGTACGCGTCGTACGTTCCGCTCCGCCCGCCGAGGCAGAGCTTTAAGATGTTATTTAAGACGGCGGGTTGCAAGCCCGTCGTATAGCTGTTGATGAGCACAAAGAGCGGATCGTCGGAAAGAACCTCGGTGCACAGCTCGACGAACGGGTAGAGCTCGCTCTCGATCTTCCACAGCTCGCCGCCCGGTCCGCGCCCGTAGGAGGGCGGATCCATGATGATCGCGTCGTATTTATTCCCGCGTCGGATCTCCCTCTTCACGAACTTGATGCAGTCGTCCACGATATAGCGGATCCCGCTGTTGATCCCCGAAAGACGCGCATTCTCGCCCGCGCGCTCCACCATGCCCTTTGCGGCGTCCACGTGCACGACCTCCGCGCCCGCCTTGGCGCACGAGACGGTCGCCCCGCCCGTGTAGGCAAAGAGGTTGAGAACTTTTGTATCTCTCCCCTTCTCCCTGCGCTTTTTGATGAGCGATGCAGTCGTATCCCAGTTGACTGCCTGTTCGGGGAAGAGCCCCGTATGCTTGAAGCCCATGGGCTTGACCTTGAAGGTGAGATCGCGGTAGCTTACGTTCCATTCCTGCGGCATGGGCTTTTTATATTCCCAGCCTCCGCCGCCCTTTTCGCTGCGGTGATAGACGGCGTTGATCTTCGGATAAGCGAACAGATCGGTCTGCGCCTTCCAGATGACCTGCGGATCGGGACGGAGCAAAACGACGTCCTTCCAACGCTCCAATTTATAGCCGTCGCCCGTGGCAACGACGGAATAATCCTTCCAACCGTCTGCAACTTTTATCATAGGGAAATTATAAAATATTTCGTAGATTTTGTAAAGTGTTTTTGCGCGCGATTTATCAATGCGCAAACAAAACGCCTCCCGTGCGCAAATGCGCACGGGAGGCGGAAATATTTATATTCAGTCTGTAAAAAAGTCTTCCCGCCTTAGCGAGGCGCGGAGTTTTTCGAGCGCGCGCTTTTCGATGCGGGAGACGTAGGAGCGGGAGATTTTCAACTTTTGCGCGACCTCGCGCTGCGCGAGCGGCACGCCGCCCGTGAAGGCGTAGCGCATACAGATGATCGTCGTCTCGCGCTCGGTGAGCACCGATTTGATCGCCGCGAGGAACTTCGCCTGCATGAGCGACTGCTCCACCCCCGCAAAGACCTTATCTTCCTTTTCAAAGAGGAGATCCATGAGCGTGAGCTCGTTTCCGTCCTTATCCGTGCCCACGGGATCGGAAAGCGACACGTTGTTTTTGTGCTTCTTTCCCGAGCGGATGAGCATTAAAATTTCGTTCTCGATACACCGCGCGGTATACGTCGCAAGGCGGGTGCCGTGCCCCGCCTCGTATGTATTGATCGCCTTGATGAGCCCGATGCTGCCCACAGAGATCATGTCGTCCGTCTCCGCCGCGCCGTTGTACTTTTTTACGATGTGCGCAACGAGGCGCATATTGTGCTTGACGAGCATATCCTTGGCGGCGCGGTCGCCCGCCTTGGCGAGCTTTAAGTATTTTTCCTCGTCCTCTTTGGAGAGAGGCTTCGGGTAAGAATTTCCGTCGCGGAACGATCCCGTGAAGAAGAATACTCTGCACAGCACCGCATATAACATTTCTATCATAACAGTCTATTATATGCGCGCCGCCGGTTTGAGAATGAATGATAAGTTAATTTCTTCTGCGCAAAATATCGCCCGCATGCAGCTCGTACGGGCAGTCGAAGGAGTAAATCTCCTGTACGCGCTTGGCGTCGGTCGAGGGCTCGTCTGCACTGTCGCGCATGTGCGCAACCGTCACTTTTTTCAAAAAACAGTCGTCGGGAGATAAGATTTCCAGCTCATCGCCCTCGTAAAAGCGGTTGCGCATTTCAACGAATGCCCGACCGTTTTCACACGATTTCACGATCCCGATAAACTCGCAGCTGCCCTTCGTCTGCGAATTGTCGTAGGAGACGCTCTCGCCGTTCTCCCCGAAGGCGTACGCCGTCGTGTACTCCCTGTGCGCCGCCGCCGACAGCTCCGCCCCGAGCTCTTTTGTATATCCCCCGTCGATGATGCGCCGATAGGCGTTGACGATCGTCGCGAGGTAGTACTCGCTCTTCATGCGCCCCTCGATCTTGAACGAGCAGACGCCCGCCGCCGCAAGCTCTTTGAGGTGCTCGCTCATATTTAAGTCCTTACTGTTGAGAAGGTAGGTGCCCCGCTCGTCCTCGGTGAGAGAAAGCCACTTATCGCCCTTGCCCTGCCGCGCGCGGATCTCGTACTCGTACCGGCAAGCCTGCACGCACGCGCCGCGGTTGGAAGAGCGCCCGTCGAGATAGTCGGAAAGCAGACATCTTCCGCTGTAAGAAATGCACATCGCCCCGTGCACGAACGCTTCGAGCTCGAGCGTGGGATTGCCCGCATGAATTTCCGCAATCTCTTTGAGGGAGAGTTCGCGCGCGAGCACGACGCGGCTTGCGCCGAGCTCCTGCCACATGCCGGCAGCCTCTCTGTTCGTCGTATTCGCCTGCGTGGAGATATGCACGGGCAGATTCGGCGCAACTCTTCTTGCCGTTCGGAATGCGCCGAGGTCGGACACGAGCACCGCGTCCGCGCCCGCCCGTTCGAGAAATGCAAAGTACGCTTCGAGGCGGGAAAAATCGTCGTTCTTTGCAAACACGTTGACGGCGACGTACACCTTCTTGCCGCGCGCGTGCGCATACGCGATTCCCTCTTGTAACTCCTCGTCGGTAAAATTATCGGCGAACGTTCTGAGGGAGAACGCCTTGCCGCCCACGTACACCGCGTCCGCGCCGAAGTAAAAGGCAAGTTTTAATTTGTTGAGATTGCCCGCAGGGGCAAGTAATTCGACTTTCATATCCATCCTATAATTTTACGCTTACCGCGAGTCCTTCCCCAAGTTCGAGAATTTCCGTTTTCAGCTCGCCGTCGCTTTCAAGCGCCGCAAGATATTCTCGGCTGTGCTCCACGAGCATTATGCGCTTTTTTGGCGGCTCGCCGCGCACCCAGCCGAACAGCAGAATATCGTCGGAAAACAGCACGCCGCCGCGCACAAGCAATCGCTTGCAGTCGGGCAGATATCGCAAATACTGCACCTTCGGCCCGTCGAGGAAGATCATATCGTACTCGCCTTCAAGGAGCGGCAATATCTCTCCTGCGTCGCCCTCGTGCAACGTCACCCGATCGGATACGCCGAACGCCTCATAATTTTCGCGTGCGGTCTTTGCCCGCGCCGCGTCGAACTCGATCGCCGTGAGTCGCGCCTCGGGATTGCTTAAAAGGAGCGCGATCGACGTGAGCCCTTCCGCGGAGCCGACTTCCAGAATATGCTGCGTCCTATGCGCATGTGCCCATGTGAGAAGATAGAAAAGCGTCTCGTCCGCCGCCGTGGGGTCGCGCCCGACTTTTGCGGTCTCGCGGAGCGCAAGCAGCTTTTCGTCTAACCCGAACGCTTCCAGACCGCTCATTTTTTCTTCCTCGGCGCGGGAAGAGCGTCTGCGATCGCAGACATCACTTCCGCAAGAAACGCCTTGTCCGCCGTGTTCTCTACGAGATAATACGGTTTTGCGCCGACGTAGGGCGGAACTTCGGGCGCACCGTCCAGATAGTTACGGGAAGCGGGCGTGATTTTGAGATAGAGGCGGTTGTCGCAGACGTCCCCTACGACCTTCTCCTTGCAATAGAGCACGTACTCGCCCATCATGGGGCGGACGCGCACTTCGGGAAGCCCCGCGATGATTTCTTCCAAAGCGCTCTTGTCTGTCATATTTCTCCTGAATGAAAAGCCGCTTTGATCGCGGCTTTTCTCGTTGTTATAATTCCTGCACGACGGGCAGGATCATGGGCGACTGCTTCGTCTTTTTATACAGATAGTTCTTCATGGCGCGCTTGATCGCCTGCGCCAGCTCGCCCGTGCCCGCCTGCGCGCCGCAGCTTTCGATGGCTTTATCGACGACGTCTTTGAGTTCGCGCCGATAGTCGCGCTCCTCCGAATAGACGAAGCCCCTGCTCTCGATGACGGGATCGCCCAGAACGACGCCGCTCGACACCGCGACGCTAACGATGAAGATGCCCTCGCTCGACATGAGAATTCTGTCCTTGAGCACCTCGCTCGTGCCGTAGTCCTCGAAGCCCGCACCATCGATGAGGCGCGCGCCCGACGGAATGCTCTCGCCCTGACGAATGCTCTCCCCGTCGATCTCCACGCAGTTGCCGATATCGGGAATAAAGATGCACGATTGCGGCATTCCCGTCTCCTGCGCGATGAGTGCGTGCCGCTTCAAGTGGCGGTATTCGCCGTGCACGGGAATGAAGAACTTCGGCTTTAACAGCGTGTGCAGAATTTTGTGCTCTTCCTGACAAGCGTGCCCCGAGACGTGGATCTTTTCGAGGCTCTCGTATACGACGTTCGCACCCTTCTTATAGAGGTTATTGATGACGCGGTAGATCATGCGCTCGTTGCCGGGGATCGGGTTGGCGGAAATGATGATGGTATCGTTATTGCCGATGGTGACGCGGTTAAAGTCTCCCGACGCCATGCGCGTCAGTGCGCTCATCGGCTCGCCCTGCGAACCCGTGGAGACGATGACGATCTCCCGATCGAAGAAGTTCTTCGTCTTTTCGACGTCGACGAGCACCCCCTCGGGAATTTTCAGTTCGCCGATCTTGACCGCCGCCTCGACGACGTTGAACATGCTCCGTCCCGAGAGTGCGACCTTTCTTCTGTATTTCACCGCAATGTCGATGATCTGTTGCAGACGGTGCACGTTGGAAGCGAACGTTGCGATGATCAGCCGCCTGTCCGCATTCTCCGCAAACAGGTGTTCGAGCGTCGTTCCGACGACCTTCTCGCTCATCGTATAGCCGGGGCGCTCGACGTTGGTCGACTCGCCGAGGTATAAAAGCACGCCCCTCTTGCCGTACTGCGCAATCTCTTCGAGGTCGATGGGCGAGCCCGCAACGGGCGTTAAGTCGATCTTGAAGTCGCCGCTGTGGAATACGATGCCGAGCGGCGTTTCGATCGCAAATGCGAGCGCGCCCGCGATCGAGTGGTTGACGTTGACAAAGTTGACGGTGAATACGCCCGCCTTTACGTGCTCCTTGGGGCTGACCGTCTTTTCGATGAGGTTGTTGAGACGGTGCTCTCTCAGCTTGTTATCGACGAGCGCGAGCGTCAGCTTCGTGCCGTAGATGGGCGTGTTCTGGTTGATCTCCTTCATGAGATAGGGCACGCCGCCGATGTGATCCTCGTGTCCGTGCGTTAAAAATACGCCGCGGATCTTATTCTTGTTCTTTACAAGATAGGTGATATCGGGGAATACGAGGTCGATGCCCGGCATCTCTTCCGTGGGGAAGATGATGCCCGCGTCGATGATGATGATGTCGTTCCCGTATTCGAGCGCGGTCATGTTCTTGCCGATCTCGCCCACGCCGCCGAAGAACAACACTTTGAGAACGGCACCCTTCTTGCCCTTCTTCTTGCCCTTTTGCGGGTTGGCGACGATTTCATCGGACTGCTTTATCT
>CAMWQK010000014.1 GCA_947176445.1 uncultured Clostridia bacterium
TATTGATGTAGACGTAGCTGATTTCGCCTGCGATATAAGCCTTTGCAGTCGGAGCTACCCAGTTTGCTCTGTCGCCCAGATAGAGCACGGAGTCGATGTGCGGCTCCTGTTCAAATCTGTTCGCGCGGTAGCGGATATCAAATTCAATTGCCCGCTCTTCGAGTTTTTCGCTGTCATAACCGGGTCGTTCCACACAGGCAACCATGAAGTAATGTCCGGGTTCCATGGGAACGTACCAATCCTTGAAGTACTTCAGAAGGTTATCAGCCGTTCTCATATTCACCTTGACGACATACTCGTCGCTTGCAATGATCTCTGCGCCGCGCTCGTACTTCTCTTCTTTCTCGTTCCACACTGCTTTGTAGAACACGAAGTACGGCAAGCCACGGGCGGGAGTGCCTACGGGCAGATAGTTGTTGAGAATTTCCTGCTTATCGGTCGTAGCCGTCCAGGAAGAGATCGCGGGCGTGACCGTCCAGTAGTTGGCTTCGTCGGGCGAGCCCTGAACGAAGATCTGGAAGCGCATCGTACCGAGCAGCATGCCGTCTTCCTGCGTGCCTCTGTACTTGCCGGGCTCTGCGGGAACTTTCGCGGTCAGCGTGTACCAACCGATTTCAGCCGTGATGAGCTCGTTGATATCGGCAACGGCGCCCTTCTTGTGATAGTAGACAATTCCGGTACCGTCCTGTACGATCGTGATCTCCACTTCACCGTACTGCGCTCTTGCATCGGGGGTATTGACGTCCTTACTCCACTGGTAGTACGACCAAGGGACTACCGACGGGTTGACTTCCCAGGTGTTGGTCGCTTCCGTTACCGTGAACGTCGCGGTATCCGAAAATTCGGTGTAGTTCGTCGTCTCCGCAACGTCTGCGCGCAACGTATAGGTGCCCTGCGGCAGTCCGTTGAGAATCGATACGTATTTCGTAGGAATCAGCCATTCGCCGTCGACGTTTTCAAGCACGATCTCTTCAAGCCCTGCAATGACCTGCGTCCCGCGAAGCACTGCGAAGGTGATCGTCCCCTCTTCCACTGCCGCCGTAAAGCGGTGCGTCGTGCGGTCGAAGTGATCCCAGATCCAGCTGCTTGCATACGGGCGTTCGCTGAACACACCCTCTACCTTTCTGATTTCGAACTTCACGTATTCTTCGAGCAACGCGTAATCGTCCGTCGAAGCAACGAAGCATCTGACATAATACGTACCTGCTGCCGTCGGCTTCTCGGTGAGCTTCGTCGTCTTGTTCGCGGCGTAGTATTCATACGCGACGGTGCCGTAAAGTGCATCGGCATAGGCAGAATAGCTCTTACCGTAATTCCAGTAGTATCCATCCGTTCCCTTGCTGACGCTGTCGCCGAGAATGGCGGGAGTTCCCTCCTCTTCCCAGCTGTTCTGCGTCTGCTTGATCTCGAACGAGGTCGAATCCGTAAGCACTTGCCAGTTGTTGTCGGCAGGCGCGGTGACGGTCATGGTATATTGACCGACCGACAACCCGCTGATCGCCTTGCAGACGTTTCCGATTGCGGTTGCACCGCCGTCCTTCAAACTATAATCAACGGTGATGTAGTGCAGTGCATCCGTCGGCTCTGTCTCATCTTCCGTGTTCAGGACGCGGATCTCTACATATACGATATTGCCGTACGTAGGTTTCGCGGGGATCCAGTCGACGGTGCTGTTCCACTTCCACTGCTGCAGGTTGTTCTCGTAAGTCGATGCGACATTAAGCGAAGAATCTGCCTCCCAGCCGTTCTGCCATTTGTTCTGCGCGGCGTTGATGTCTACGCGGATGGTTGTACTTGCCAGCCCTTCGTAATCATCCGTGCCATCTACGGACACTGCGACGTTGTATACACCCGCGTTCTGTCTCAACAGATAGGTGTAGATGCCGAACGTTTCAAAGCCCTCTTCCGTACTGCCGTTATAGCGGTACTTCTTGCCGAGGAGCGTATACACGACGTTACCATAGTCCGCCGTAACTTCGGCGAAGGTCAGCTCGTTGCCGTTCTCCTTCCACGTACCCGTCACAGTATTATTCTGAGGCAAGTTGCGGAAATTATTTCCGTGGCGGGAGATGAGCAGCGAAGTATCGCCGTAAATCGCCGTGTAGTCGCACGACTGTGCTACGTTCGAGCGGATGATGAAGCTGCCGTATCCGATCTCCTTCAATGCGGCAAGCAAGCTGTTTTCGCCGTTGTAGGTAAGACCTTCTTCGATCGTCTTGTATTCGTTCGTGAAAATCGTGAACGTCACTTCCGTTCCGCTCACCGCCTCGGGCAGAGCGAACCAGTCGTCAAGCTTCGTCATACCCAGCAAGTCTTCACGCGTTGAGGAGATGCTTGCAACGGGCTCTTTATCCTTCTTCCAATCGTTTTCACTGCGCGTTACGTTGAACTGCACAGTGTAGGGCGAAAGCTTCGTATAGAACGCTTCGTAGGTGTAGTCCGACTCGGATGCGACCGTTCCTTCGGCATATACCGAGACAGTTTCGCCGATGACCCAGACTTTGAGGAAGTAGCTGCCCGCACGGAGCGTGCTGATAAATTCCTCGATCTCCTCCGCGGTCATGCCGTTCTCACCGCTGTCTACGTCCGCATTCTGCGTAAGATTTGCGGTACCCGTAACTCTGTAACGGATGTCGTCCTGACCATACTTGGTGATACCCGCCGTAAAGTCGGACGCCTTGAATTTGCCGTGTTCGAAGGAGATCACGTTCGGCGTAACTGCCTGCGTGCTCTCACCGTCCGGATCGGTCGTCCAGTCGTTTCTTGCGTTGTTGACGACAAAGCGCACGTATCCGTCGATATCGGCAAGGCTCTCACCGCTCTCCGCCGTAGCATAGATGACGTAACTGCCGGGTTTGAGTGCATTCAGAAGTTTTGCAACGGCAGCCGAAACAACTCTGCCCGTCAGCTCAAATTTTTGGAGCTTTGTGAGCATTGCCTCGGTCACGATCAACTTATCGGCATCCGCCTTGAAGTCGTTGTACGGTTTGAAGTCGTTCAATGTCAGAGCCGTACGGTTCGGGTTGCCGTCTGCATCGTTGCCGGCAAGTCCGCGATAGATCGTGAACGTAACCGTACCGTTGCTTCGAGCCGAACCGCTGAACAGGTTGACATCGGGATCATAGGAGTTCCACGCCCAGGCGATGACTCCGGGGTTCTCGACCCAGCTGTTTTCGCCCTGTCCGATCGTGAACTTCACGTAGTAGGTGAGTCCGCTGTACTCCGTCGTCTCCGCAACGGTTGCTCTCAGCCAGTAGCTACCCGCCTGGAACGGAAGGTTCTGAACCCAATCCGCTCTGCCTGCATTCGGCGCGGTGGTTTCTCCGTCAAGCACTTTCGCATAGTCGTATACAACGTTCTCTGCGCCGTATTTCGCCTTGCTCGAAGGATAAGCCGTGGTACCGCCGAAGTCCCAACGATCGATCTTCGGGAAAGATTCCCAGCTATTCGCTACCTGCGCGATGACGAACTTCACACGCGCACTCGTAAGCGAATCATAGTTTTCGTTGTAGGCAACGCTTGCAACCATCTCGTAGCTGCCCGCGCCCAAACCGAGAATTCTGTTATAGAGCGTGTACAGATCGCCAGAGCTCAGCGTCTTTCCGCCGCTTTCATCGTCTACAAAACGAAGGGTGTAGCTGAATGCTTCCGTATCCGTAGATGCGTAATACACTGTGATCGTAACGCGATTGCCCTGCGCAGGTGCGGGTGCAGTCAATTTGAATTTCAACTGATTGCTGTTCTGCCCCTCTGCGCCGATCGTGATGTTGTCCCAAGTCCAACGGTTGGCTGCAATATCCGCCGTCTCGCCCGACTTAGTGACGATCCCGAGATTCGTCGTCCACTTGTTCTTTGCCTTACTGATGTTCAGCGTGACCGTACGCGTAATGCCCGTGTACATCGTATCCGCATCCACCGAAGCAACGATCGTGTGCACCGTGCCCTCGGGCGTTGCGTCGAGCGACGCCAGATAGGTGCCCAGATCTGCAACAGGTACCTTCGTACCGTTGACGGTGATCACGAGTTTTTCTGCATTGTAGTTCGGCGTGAATTTAATTTCCGGATTGTTTTGGGTGTCGCCGTACGTCCATTCAATCTGCACGACGGTATTGCCGCTGCCCGTCGTATTCTCTTCATCCCACGAGTTCTCGTAGGCGCTGATGACGACCGTCTGCGTATGCGACAGCGGCAGGTGGTTCGCATCGCTGCCGAGTACGACGTTCGTCGTGATGACGTACGTCCCCGCAGACTGTCTTCCGAGGATGGCGAGCATATCCGACCAAACGCTTCCGTTGGAATACAGAGGAACGCTATCGGCGTCCTTCGTGAGCGTATAAGTCAGGCTGCCGGTCGCAAAGTTCGCAAGCGTCGGTGCAACAGGCATCTGATTGTTCGAGTCGTTATACTTCCACTCCGTTCTGAGACCGTCTTCGGGCGAAGTCGACGTCCAAGCCGTAGTCACCTTGTCGATGGTGAAGAGCACGGTTGCATCCGTCGGTGCGTTATACGTATCGGTCGCGGCAATGGACGCCGTAACGGTGTACGTGCCCGCGTTGAGTCCGTTGAGATACTCGATGAGTGCTTCGAACGTGCGCACTGCGGGAGATTTTCCGTCTTTCTCGGGATAATCAATCGCCGCGAACGTCTCCCTGACCGACGTACCGTTCGCATCCTTACCGCTGACGGTATATTTGATCGTATCGTTTCCGTGTGTCGCTACAGGGCGCGCTACCGTAACGGTGCTTCCCGTGCCGTTTACCTTGATGCCCCACGTCCACTCGTTGCCGCTGAACGCCGTCGTCCAGCCGTTCGTGTTCGGGGTCAACGTAATCGTGAGTGTGCCGACAAGGCTCTCGTAGTCCTTATTGTACAGCTCCCAGTTCGACGCAAACGTTGAGCCCGGATCGATGCCCGCAGGCAACGCTCCGCCGACGCGTGCGGTGATCACATACATACCGTTTGCAAGCGTCTTAATGTCCTCGTTGAATTGCGCTCTGGTGCGTCCGTACAGATTTCCGCTGCCCGTGCCGCCGATCTTCTCGATGTCGTAACGAATAAGATCGGTCGCAGTGCCCGCGGCGTTGATCTGTGCTTCGGGCACAACGAATGTGCTCGTATTCACGGTGCCGTTGAATTCGTAATCCTTCGGCGCCTTGCCGGATTTCCAATCGTTCTTGATCTTGCTGATTTGCAGCGTACAACGGCTGACAAGCTCGTTGTAGTTGGCAGTTCCCCGAACGGTGAATACCAGAGTATGAACTCTGTCTGCCGAAAGGTCTGCCCCTCTGAGATATGTGTTGAGTTCCTCTGCGGTGAGCGAGGTAGCCGGTGCGCCGTCGATGCTGACCGTGACCGTACCGATGACAGGCTCGGGCACTGCAACCGTGATCGCACTCAGGTTCGCACGCGAACCCGTCCAACCGTAACCGTCCGCCCACTGGCTCGAAGAGATGACAATCTTTCCGCTTCCATCCTTCGTATCTTTCCAGCTGTTGATGACGGGCGTGATGTAAAGGCGCGAAACCTTTGCCGAAAGTCCGCTGTAATTGAGCGTAGCCGCAACCGAATAGGTGACGGTATATCTGTCTACAACACCCAGCTCTTTCACGTAGTCAGAGAGCGTCTTCCCTTCGGGGATCTCGTATACGTTATTGTTATTGTCGACGATCGAGATGACGACGGGAACGGTGCACCCCGCTACCGTGACGGACGGCGTAGGCACTTCGATCAAGCCGTACGCGCCTCTGTATTCGTCGTTGAGCTCCTGCGCCCAGCTTACCGTTGCGCGCGCGACGGTCAACGTAACTTCGTATTCGATCGTTGCATAGTTGCCGTCGTTGGGCTTGTAGGTCGCATGAATGACGTAGGTACCCGCAACCGCATCGCGGCTGTTGAGCCACGTGAATACTTCGCCGTAGTCAACCGAATTTTCGGTCGCACTAACGTTGCCGTTATTGTAATCGTGATAGGACAGGTCGTACTTCGTGGCACCCTTCTCGGCATTGCCGATCGGGATGATCACGTTGCCCGTCTTGCCGTTGCTGCCGTCAACAAGTCTGAGCCCGTCCGTATAGGTGAGCTGCTGACTGCTCGTCAACTCGCCCTCGTTCACCCACGAACTGCCGATGCCGTTTACCTTGATATAGGTTACAACACCGGGGAGTCCCGCATAGTTGTCGGTGCCGTCTACCTTGGTGATGATCGTATACGGCGTCGTGCTCGATGCAAGGTTGTTGATGTACTCGTTCAGCGTTGCCGCGTCGGTAACCGTCTTGTTGACGCCGTCCTTCAAATAGGTGAGCGCAAGTCCGTTTCCGTCCGTATATACTACCGTACCGAAATCCGCCGTAGCCTGTCTGAGCGCAGGCGAAAGATCGGTCAGATATTCCTTTGTATACGTCGTAGAAACAGGTGCGAGTCCCCACTTGTTCTTCGCCTGATTGACTGTTACGGTGAACGTAACGCTGAAATCCTTGTAGTTGGAAAGAAGATATCCGGGGTTCTGCGTGTTCGTGTCCGCAACGACGGTCACGGTCACCGTATACGTGCCCGCATCTGCCGTGAGCAGGAACGCCTTCAAGCCGTTCTCGCCCAGGAAGGAGGAATACGTGCCCGTTGCGCTGCCCGAAACGGCAATATTGAGAACGGCATTCACGCCGCCCACGCCGTGCGCCGAGAACGCAACCATTGCGCTCTCCTTGGCGGTATTACTCTTATTGTTCCAGTCCCAAGTCCAGCTCTTGGACGCAGGATCGCAGCCCGTATCCCACGCGAACTCTGCCGCGCCGATCTTGACCGTGATCTGCTCCGTGACCGCATTGTAGTATCTGCCGTCCACGTCATACGCAACGCTGACCTCTACCGTATACGTGCCGACAGGACGTGCATACAGGGTAGCGACCATCGTATCGTAATCACTCCAACTCGTCCAGCCGTCGCCTACACTGATCCGATACTGCACGGTAGCGGGAACGGTCGTCAAAGTCTTGTCAACGATATCGCTGACGACGATCTTTGCAAACTCTTTGTTGGTAGCGCCCCACGTCCAGCCCGCGCTCGTTGCGTGCTGCCCTACGACGAAGTCCGCCGCCGATACGGTGATCTGCATACGGTAGCTCTCATAGGTGTAGTTGGGAAGCTCATCCGTATTGACGAACACGTTCACGTCGTACGTGCCCGCGCTGAGCTTTCTGAGCGTTTCGAGCAGGTTAGTCTTTGTCACCTTCTCTGCCGAGTAGGTAACGTCTACGCCCGTGATGGTATACAGAATTTCCGCATCTGCGGGCTGTTTCACCGCTGCCTTGTAGAGACGCGAATTGGTGATGGTGCTCGCCGTTACGCCCCATACCCACGAGAGCGAGTGCTCGGGCTCGACGTTCCATTCGCCCTGGAACTTGCTGATCTCGAAGGTCGTCGAATGAACGAGGTCGAAATAGTTATCGTTACCGACGGCAGTCGCCACCAGAATATAGGTGCCCGCGTCTGCCGTTTTGAGATCCGCTGCGGCAATTTCCTTCACGGAGATCCACTCACCGTTGCTCCATACTGCCGTGTAGTACTTGTAGGTGATCCCCTTGCCCGTATTGACGACGGTCTGTGCGGCGTTGGGCTTGTTTTTTGTCGCGTCGTACTCGCTGTAAGTCCAGCCCTGCATGCTCGGCGCGTCGCCGTCCCAGGCGTTGGTCGCCTTGGCTACGCTGAAGAATACGTTGTGCGAAACCGAACCGTAATCGTCCGTCGCCGTGACCGAAGCGGCGAGCATGTATCTGCCCGCACCGAGACTCGCAAACAGATCCTTGATGTCGTCGTATTTGAGGTTTTTAAGAGTGGTACTTCCTACGGAAGCATAGGAATTCGCAATCGGGTTACCGTCATCGTTTACGTTCTGAACGGAATACAGTACGGTGCCGAACTCCGCTTCGCCCTTCGTGAACGAAGTGTTATAAGCGCCGTAGGTCCAGCCCGAGATGGACGGAATCTTTTCGCTCTTCCAGTTGTTGCCCGTATCCGATACGCTGAACGTGGTGTACGAGAACAGATCGGAATAGTTGGTTGCCCCCTCTGCATAGGCGGCGAAGTAATAGGTGCCGTTCCCCAGTGCGTCGAGGTAGTCCTCCATAGCGGAGTCGATCGCCGTGAAGAATTTCAACGCGTTCAAAGCCTTGAACTCGGTTAAGCTCTTCGGCGTCGTGGGCACATTTTTGAGGATTGCATAGTACACCGTACCGCCGTCTTCGGGATACGTTGCCTCACCGCCGATGAAGTTGGTCTCTGCACTGAATCCGTTATACTGGAAAGAAGTCAGCCGAGGCGTCTCCTTCCAGGTGTTCTGAACGGGCAGAACGGAGAAGGTGACACGCTGATCCAGTGAACCGTAGTTTTCCGTCTCGCCGAGCGATGCGACGAGCGTATAAACTCTGTTTCCGGAGAGAACATCGAGCTGCTTGAAGTACTCGGAAACGGTCATTGTCTTCCCGTTTACAGTTACGTTGTCGTCAAGCGTCTCAAACGATATGAGCGATGCGATTCCTGTGAGCGAGCCCGAAGAGCGGTCGCCCTCATAGAGTGTATAGGTAATTGCTCTGTCTTTGCCGAATACGGGCACGCCTTCACGGAAGTTTCCGTCATCAAATGCGCGGTAAACCCAGACCGTAAGCCCCGGCGTAATTTCCCAGGTATTCGTTGCGGGCGTGATCGTAACGGTCGTGAAGTATTCCTTCTGCGCGTTGACCGGAATAAACGTAAACCCTTCTACGTTGTTTCCCGTTCCCCCTACTCTCTCGTTGGCAATGCCGTCGATAAAGCTCTTTAAGTAGTAGTCGCCGGGCACGAGCGTTTTGAGCGTGTTCTGCGCCTCCGTGCCGTTCACGACGCCGTTTGCATCGACCGTGAAATAGACGATGCCGTTTACATCCTTAACCGCGCTCGAATTGAACGTGACGCCTGCGGGCGAAACGCTTTTCGGGATCAGGGCAAAGCGATAGTTTGCGCCGGGGAATGCGAGCCCCGCCGTGATGAAGTTGACGGAATCCTTAAAGCCGTTATACGTCCACGAAGGCATCTGCGGTACAACGCTCCAGCTGTTCGTCGCAGGCGTGATGTGATAATACACTTTGAGCGATCTTCCGCCGTTGATGACTTCGAAGTACGAGTTTTTCTTATTGATCTCTTCCTGCGTGAAGCCGTTCGGATTTTCCGCGCTTGCAAGGGAAAGACTGTCGTTCCAGTGTGCAAGCCCCGCATTGTAGAGCGTGAGCGTTACGTACACCTTGCCTGCGTTGACGTAATCCAAATTCTCGTCAAAGGCATAGCTATAATACTGGTTGGGTTGAACGGACGTATAGGCGGGCTGACCCGTATACGGTACGTTCTGGAAGTACGGGCTGTCGACGTCGTCAAGCAGGACTTTATAGATTTCCGAAACCTTGATGTCGGTATACAGCGTCGTTCTGAAACCGCGCGTCTGACGCTCCTCGGAATCCGCTCCGCCGACGGTCACGTAGTTCTTTGCGGAAATGCTATAATATAATGTATAGGTATTCGCCGAGCCCAGGGACGCGAGCATCGTATTGTAGTTGGAATAGATCGTGTTGCCCGAGCCTTCGAGGTTGTAGAGCACGGCAACTTCGGACGAATAGTAGAGCGCTTTCCCCTCTTCACTGAGCTCCGTCCAGTAGTTCGTACCGCTCGCCGAAATATCGCTTGCAAGCGTCGCGTTCAGTGCTTTGAGCATATCGTCGGTGTTGACGCTCGCGTGCAGCGCCTTATTGTCGAGCGGATACTCGTTGATATACTTATTTAACTCTTTTTCGCCGGCTGCAACGCCCGTAACCGCCTTACCGCGCACGGTCTCGTGGATTTTCCGAATGGCTGTGGCGTTAAATTCCTTCGGTGCAACGGTAAAGTGATATTCACCGCTGATTTCGGAATAGCTTGTAGACGTTCCATCGCTCGCGTTCGGAACCGTTACCGCACTGCCGTAAAGTTTCAGCGTATACGCACCTGCGGGCATAGACGAATTGATATAATACCCGATGGTATTTGCAGCAACTGTACCCTGCTTGTCGATCGTTACACGCGGTCTGATCGTAACCGCTCTGCCGTCGATCGGCGTATAGGCGATTTCAAAGTCGATCGTGCCGATTTCGTTTCCGTAATTGAGCGAAGGAATCTGCGCCGTAACGTCGTCGGTATAGTGAACTTCACTGTTCGTTAAGGGTGCATACGGCAAGCCGTTTACAACGAACATATTCGTCTGCACGACGATAAACCAACGCTTGGTGAGACGGAAAGAGAAATCCTGCTTTGCCGTCATGCTCAGTCCCGTAGTTGCGTCGGTTACGTTATTATATTTGGTATTACTGTCTGTACCGTAATTGAAGATGTAGTCCGACTGTGTCGTGTTCGGGATCAGCTTTACCCTGAACTCATAGGATGCCATGTACTCGGCAGAAGGAGCAAATTCCAGACCGTTACGCGACGTAATGAGAACGTCGCCGAGCGTCGCCGTAGATTCGACCCCGTGATCGTCTACAATCACCTGTTCGCCGACGAGCTTGATTTTAATAGGTAAGCCCTTATTATAATAAGCAAACGAGTTTGTGACCGTACGCGTTTCAATGGGCTCCTCTCCCGCCTTCTGCGCCACGTACCAACCGTCGTTATAGCGGTAGATGGGCGTCTCTGCGCCGTGCAACGTAAATGCGTCGTCATTTGCGTTTGCAAATTTGGGAACATAGCTAAGAGACGGATAGTCGATCTGCTTGCGCGCGACCGTCACCGTTGCGGTAAAGTACCCCGCATTCTTTTCGTCGTTGATAAAATCGCTCGACCAGACGCCCCACTTGGAATTGAGGCGCACGTTAAACGAATAGGTACCCGCGTGTTG
>CAMWQK010000015.1 GCA_947176445.1 uncultured Clostridia bacterium
TTTCGAGACTGTATGCGAAGTCCGTCTGCACCAATGTCGCAAGAGACAAAAAAGTTGCGGCGGAAAAACGCCTTATCCAAGCAATCCGCGCCAACCTCGACCGCTACGAGGGCTGAAAAGAGCAGGTTTGCAGTAGACGGTACATCCGGAACTGCCGCCAAATAAAAATAATACGAACTGCTTCCAGTTCGTATTATTTTTTTCTTAAAATCAATCCGATTTATGCGTTTTTCGTTTTCAGAATCTCTTCGAGCGTCTTCATCAGCTCGTCGATTTCGATCGGCTTCGCCGCAAATCCGTCCATTCCCGAATCCAACGCCGCCTTTCTGTCCTCGTCAAAGGCATTCGCCGTCATCGCTACGATGGGGATCGACGCCTTCTTGGGATCGTCCAGCGCGCGGATCGCTTTCGTTGCCTCGTATCCGTTCATGATAGGCATCTGAACGTCCATCAGAATGAGGTCGTACGTGCCCGCGGGCTTCTCCTTCATGCGCTCTACGGCGATACTGCCGTCGTCTGCCGTGTCGATGACAAAACCCGCATCCTCCAGAATGGACTGCGCGATCTCCTGATTGAGCTCGTTGTCCTCTACGAGCAGAAGCTTCTTTCCGTCGAAGTGCATCTCGGGCTTTTCCTCTTCCTGCGCGCTCTTCGGCGTTGCGTATGGCGCAGCCAGAACGCTCCGCAGCTCGGAGAGGAAGAGCGGTTTGGAGCAGAACGCAGTCACGCCCGCTTCCCTCGCTTCCTTCTCGATATCCGACCAGTCGTAGGCGGTCAGAATAATCACCGGCGTCATGTCGCCTATGATCTTGCGGATCCTGCGGACAAGCTCGATCCCGTTCATATCCGGCATGAGCCAGTCGATGATATAGGCGCTGTACGCCTCGTTTTGCTCTAAGGCAAATTGCGTACGGATCACCGCCTCGTTCCCCAGCGTCGTCCAGTCGGGACGCATTCCGATGGTGGAGAGCATCTTGCTGACGCTGATACAGGTATTCACGTCGTCGTCTACAACGAGCGCTCTAAGGTTCGCAAGCTGTTCGAGCCGCTGCGTCTCCACGGGCGCGTCGGCAACGCGGAAGCGGAAGTTCACAATGAACTCCGAGCCCTTTCCGATCTCGCTCTCTACCGTGATCGTACCGTTCATCATGTAAACGATATTATTGGTGATGGCAAGCCCGAGACCCGTGCCCTGAATGCCGCTGACCGTCGACGTCTGTTCCCGCTCAAACGGCTCGAAGACGTGCTTCAAGAATTCGGGGCTCATTCCGATACCGGTATCCTTGACGCGGAATTCGTAGGAAGCATAGCCGTCCTGCGCCTCTGCCGTCTGGATCACACGAACGCTGACCATGCCGCCCGGCTTCGTGTACTTCATGGCGTTGCTCAGAATGTTTAGTAGCACCTGATTGAGACGGAGCTTATCGCAGATGATCGTCTCGTTCGTCACATCGAGCGTGTCGATGTAGAATTCCAGCTGCTTCGACTTGACGTCCGCCTGAACGATGGTTTTTAAGTCGTGCATGACTTCGGGAAGGCTGGTCTCCTTCTCCTCGATCTTGACCTTTCCGCTCTCGATACGGCTCATGTCCAGCACGTCGTTGATGAGACTGAGCAGGTGATTGCCCGAGGTCATGATCTTGCCGAGGTAGTCCTTGATCTGATCCTTGTTGTCGATATGCGTCACGGCAAGGGACGTAAATCCGATGATGGCGTTCATCGGCGTACGGATATCGTGAGACATGTTGTTGAGGAACGTGGTCTTTGCCTTGTTGGCGTACTGCGCCTGCGCGAGCGCCTCGGCAAGCACGTCCTTCTGCTCCTGCTCCTTGCGGATCACCTCGTCGATATTGCGGAAGCCCACGAGGATAAAGTCGTCGTGCTCCTTGTTCCTATCCGCGATCTTTAAGTAGGTGTATTGGAAGTGATGTATCTCTCCGTTTTCTACGACGCGATAGGTGCCGACGTACGAATTCTCTTCTTTCAGCTTCTCCCTTACGTTGTCCAGCGCAAGAGCTTTCCTGAGCTCTTCCTGATCTTCGGGATGGACGCGGTTGGGGATATACTTTTCGAGAAGTGTCGTGTAGTCGTACCCGTCCGACGAATCCTTTTTCAGCCCGTCCGTCACATAGCCTTCGAGCTTGATAATACGGGCGGTGCCGAGCTCCTCGTTGACGGCATAGACGTTGGTATAGTCGCGGCTGAGCGCGCCCACGATGGCGAGCTGCTCCCCCATCTTCCTGTTCGTCTGCTCCGTTGTTTGCAGCATCTTTTTGCTCCAACGCCCGCGCAGATAGAGCGCGACGATGATACCCGCGATGAGAACGAGCAATAGCCCTACGATAATGAGGATCTCGGGGTTCGACTGGATATAATCGAGGAAGCCCAAGTCCTCGGAGATGTACTCCAAAGCCAAACGGTTCAGCGTATCGTCGGGAACCTGTTTGATGCACTTATTGAGAATGGTGATGAGCTCGTGATCGGTATTCGCACTGACGTGCATACTGAAATTCGCGCTCATACCTTCCATCATGTTATAGGCAAGCGTGTTGCTCTTATCCCGATTGACAAACAACTGTGCGGTATAGGCATATACGTAGGCGGCATCCGCATCCCCGTTGAGTACGGCGCTCACCGCCTCCTCACTGGTCGCGCAATCCATGATCTCATGCCCTTCCAGAAGGTCCTGTTTGATGAGATCCTTGCCCTGAGAAGCGCATACGGCGACGACCTCGATATCTTTGACGTTGACGTCCTTTCTGATCACCCGCGCGATGCTCGCCGTCATGTAGGTGTTCGTATGGAAGCCGCGACCGTTGCTGTCCGCCGTAATGTCGTCGATCCCGATGCGGTCGATGACCACGTTGACTGTCTGATCTTCCAGCATACGGTTATAGTCGTCGCTGTCCTGGGGGGCGACGAGCTCATAGGGCAGCTCGGCAATTCTCATGAGCCTTCCGAAGTAGGCGGGCATGATGCCGTCCAGCTTCCCGTCCTCCACGTAGGAGTAGGGCGCTCTTCCGCCGAGTGCCGTCACCTTGATGGTTTTCTCGCCGCTTTGCACCTGACGGATATATTCCTGCTCGTTCTCGGTAAAGGACAGTCCGGAGGAATAATCCGCACCGTAGTACTTATAGAACAGCACGTTCTTCCAGTCGCCCTCGTTGAGATCCATCTGCTCGATCGCATAGTTGATCTCTTCGAGAAGCTCCGTGTCGCCCTTTCTGACGATGGCGTAGAAATCCGCTTCCTCGATGACGTCAAGCTCCTTTTCGTCCGTTGCCTTTCTGAGATTGCTGGAAAGGATCGCGTCGATTTTGCCCTCTTGCAGCGCATTGGCAAGGGCAGTGGTGTCCTCGAACTCCCGCGTCGTATAGGTAAATCCCTTATCCGCCGCAAACTCTACGAGGCTCTGGTTCTGCGTACTGCCCGTTACCAAACCGACAATCATTCCGTTGTAGGACTTATAGTCTCCGCGGTGCATTTTTTTGTTGTTGACCTGAATCGAGAGAACGGTCTTGTTTCTGCCGATGGGCTGAGAAAAGTCGAACTTCGCTTCCCGATCCGGCGTTCTGCGGGCGGAGGTCACCACGTCGATTTCACCCTCTTCCAGCATCGTCTGCATGTCGCTCCACGACTTATCGAAGCCCGTGTAGATGAAATTGAGGTGCGAATATTCGGAGACGAGGTTCAAAAATTCAATGCCGTATCCCGTCAGACGCTTGCTCTCCGGATCCATATTGTGATAGCCGTCGAATTCGAAAACGCCGGCTTTATACGTCTTGCTGTTAATCCGCTCGCCCATGGCAAACGCCGTCGTAAGCGCCGACGGAATGAGGCAGGACAAGAGGAGAATCAGGCATACAGCAAGCGCCGAGACGATCTTCACGCACGCTATACAGCGCGATCTGACGGCGGTATACACCGTCCCCTCTCCCCGCGCGCAAAATTGCTTTTTATGTTTTGAAGTGTTCTGCATACACATCTCCTTGTCGAGCCCAAGCTATTTATCGCCGTACGATCATCGGCTTTGAAAAAATATATCTGTTATTAAAGTATACTAAACGATAGAAAAACTGTCAATCGATTTCGACACAATTCAGTAAAGCCGCCGCCAACGGCACGTGGCGTATTCCCGATTTTATCCGAGGACAAACGTCATCTTCACGGGGTTATGATCGGAGAAGGCAAAGTCCGTATCGATGATCTGCACCCCTTCCACCGTAACGTTGTCCGAGACGATAAACCCGTCTATCACGCACGTATAGTCCTTGCCGCGCTCCCACACGACGTCCGCGCCGCGGCACGAACCTACTTCGGAATTCGTATCCGCAACGATGGAAAAATGCGCGGGGATATCCTCTTGATCGTATGTATTCACCCAAGGCGGCACCTGCTGATCGCTGGGGAACTTCTCTAAATTCCCGATGAGATCCTGATTGAAATCGCCGCCCGCGATCACGTAGTAGCCCTTCTCGTACTCGCTCGTGAGCACCCCTTTGAGAAGCTCCGCCTGCTGCTTGCGAATGACTCCGCCCTCGTCGTATGCCGACATGTGCAGGGAGATGACGGACAGCGTGCCGCCGTTTTCGACGGGAATATGCGTGATGGAAAAACAGCGGTCAAGATCGGTGAACTTGGAGAACCCGTCCGCAATCGGGAAGGCGTATCGCGTGCTGTCGGCAATGCGGTACTTGCTCAGCGTCATGATACCCGCGTTGTTCTTGCCGTGAGGGTCGCCGAACGGATAAAAAAGATAACTGCTGTGATAGTTGACGGCGAGCGTCGAAGCGTAGCCTGCAAGCCCCGAAAAGTACACCCGCTCGTCTACCCCGTAGCTGCGCGAGGAATCGTAGTCCACTTCCTGAATGATCGCAAAATCGGGGCTGTGCTCTTTGACGATCCCCGACGAGCCGCCGATGTTCTTCTCGACGTCCGCCTTGGAGATGGCTTTACCGTATTTGCCCTGCGTGGGCGTTCCGTCCTTCATGATGCCCGTGTCCATAAAGAACGTATACTCGGGGCTGTATGCGCCGAAGCCGACGTTGTAGGTCATGACGGTATACGGCGTGCCCGTCGTCGCCTTCACCTCAATATTGTTGCTCACTTCCAGCGGGAGATTGTCCTCTAAGCGGTAGTATCCGCAGATGACGTATAAGAGATAGATAACCACCGTAAGGACAAAGAGAACGACAAGTCCCACCGCCGTAAACGCAGTGATGAGCGCCGCTTTTTTGCCCTTCGTGAGTTGTTTTTTCGGCTTTTTGCCGCCTTGTCCCTGTACTTCAATTTCCGTCATGATTTTATCCTCTGTGCTATACTATCACTATACAATATTTCTCCGTGCATGTCAATACCGCGGGCAAAAATAAGAAAGAGCCGATGAAAATCGGCTCTCAATTTTACTTGCTGTACGGGTCTTTTCCGTAGAGGGCGTTCACGCTGTCTGCAAACTTCTTTGCCTTGTCGAACTGCTTGACGTCGAACAGCTCCGCCGCGTCTTCGAGGCGCTTCTTTTGTTCGCGCGTGAGCTTGGTGGGCATCTCCACGAATACGCGCAGATACATGTTGCCCGTGCCGCTGCGCGCCTTGATTCCCTTTCCGCGGATGAGGAACGTCGTCCCCGGTTGCGTGCCCTCGGGAATGTTATAGTTGAACGTACTGTCGAGATCGGGCACTTTGACCGTGCCACCGAGCACCGCCGTCATGAAGGGAATGGGCAGATCGACGTAGAGGTCCATCTCCTTGCGCTGGAAGATCTTATGCGGCTCGACGCGGAACACGACGATGAGGTCGCCCGCAGGTCCGCCGCCCGGTCCCGCCTGACCCGCGCCGCGCTTGCGGATATACGAGTTGGTGTTGACGCCCGCGGGAATATCCAGCCGAACACGCGTTTCGCAACGCTTGGTGCCCTTGCCGCGGCAGCTCGTGCACTTCTCGACGATGATCTTGCCGGTGCCGCCGCACGTGGGGCAGGCGCCTACGCGCACCGTTCTGCCGAACATAGTATCCTGCGCAAACCGTACCTGACCGCTGCCGTTACACTTGCTGCACTTGATGAACGACGTACCGTCCTTCGCGCCCGTTCCGTGGCACGCGGAGCAGACCTCGTCGCGCGTATAGGCGATCTCTCTGACGCAGCCCTTCGCCGCGTCCATAAAGGAGAGCGACATCTCGCGCTGCACGTCCTCGCCCGTCGCGTCGCGCTGAACCGCGCCGCCCGCGCCGCCGAAGCCCTGAAAGATGGAATCGAAGATATCGCCAAAGCCGCCGAACCCCCCGGGGAAGCCCCCGCCGGGGAAACCGCCGCCTGCGCCGCCCATACCGGGGTGCGCCTGCTCGTAGTCGTACGCCGCGCGCTTCTGCTTATCGGAGAGCGTCTCGTTCGCCTCGTTGATCTCCTTGAACTTCTCCGCCGCCTCGGGATCGTCGGGGTGAAGGTCGGGGTGATACTGCTTGACGAGCTTTTTATACGCCGCCTTGATCTCATCATCCGTCGCCGTCTTGGACACGCCGAGAATGTCGTAATAATTTTTTTTGTCTGCCATAACGTTTCCTCTGTGGCAACCCGCGCAAAACAGTCTCCGCCTGCGCAAAAATTGCGTTCCTTCCAAACATGCCGAAAGCGGCGTACGCTTTTTAGCCTACTCGCCGCTTAGACATTTTATGAAAAAGTTTTCGTATAAGTTCTTAGATCCGCTTACTGGTGGAACTCGGTATCGCCGTCGTCCGCGCTCGGAGCTTCTTCGCCGCCCTGCGCCGCAGACTGCTGATACATCTTCTGGAAGATGGGCTGGATCTCGCCCGAGAGCTTGTCGTAAGCCGCCTTGTAGCGCTCCTCGTCGTCCGATTCAAGCTCCTTCTTCGCGTCCTCGACCGCCGCAGTGAGCGCCGCCTTGTCGTCCTCCGAAAGCTTGTCGCCCGCGTCTCTGAGCGTCTGCTCGACACTGAAAATGAGACCGTCGAGCTTGTTGTGCGCCTCCACCTTCTGCTTGCGCTTCTTGTCCTCTTCCGCGTACTGCTCCGCGTCCTTGACCGCCTTGTTGATCTCGTCCTCGGAGAGGTTGGTCGAAGAGGTGATGGTGATATCGGTGCTCTTGCCCGTGTTCAGATCCTTCGCCTCGACGTGCACGATACCGTTCGCGTCCACGTCGAAGGTGACTTCGATCTGCGGAATGCCGCGGGGTGCGGGCGCAATGCCGTTGAGCATAAATCTGCCCATCGTCTTGTTGTCGCGGCAGAACTCGCGCTCGCCCTGCAGGATGTGCACTTCTACGCTCGTCTGATTGTCCGCCGCCGTGGAGAACACCTGACTCTTCTTGACGGGAATGGTCGTGTTGCGGTCGATGAGGCGGGTGAATACGCCGCCGAGCGTCTCGATACCGAGCGAGAGCGGCATGACGTCGAGAAGGAGCACGTCCTTGACTTCGCCCGTTAAGACGCCGCCCTGAATTGCCGCGCCGATCGCGACGCATTCATCGGGGTTGATGCCCTTGAAGGGCTCCTTGCCCGTGAGCTGTTTTACCTTTGCTACGACGGCGGGGACACGCGTCGAGCCGCCGACGAGAATGACCTTGTCGATATCGTTATAGGAAAGTCCCGCGTCCTTCATCGCAAGGCGCATGGGCTCTGCCGTCTTTTCGATGAGATCGGCAATGAGTGCCTCGAATTTCTGACGGGAAATTTCAAGGTCGAGGTGCGCCGCACCCGATTCCGTCATCGCAATGAAGGGAAGGTTGACCGTGGTCGTGGTCATGCCGGAGAGCTCGATCTTCGCCTTCTCGGCTGCCTCTTTGAGACGCTGCATGGCAACCTTATCCTTGGAGAGGTCGACGCCGTTGCTCTTTTTGAACTCGCCCACCATGTAGTCCATGAGACGCTTATCGAAGTCGTCGCCGCCAAGCATGTTGTTACCGTTGGTTGCGAGCACTTCGAACACGCCGTCGGAAATTTCGAGAATGGAGACGTCGAACGTACCGCCGCCGAGGTCGTAGATCATGACCTTGCTGTTCTCCTTGTCTTTATCGAGACCGTAGGAAAGCGCCGCAGCCGTGGGCTCGTTGATGATACGCAGCACATTGAGACCCGCGATCTTGCCCGCGTCCTTGGTCGCCTGACGCTGTGCGTCGGTGAAGTATGCGGGGCAGGTGATGACTGCGTCCGTTACCTTCGAGCCAAGATATGCTTCCGCGTCCGCTTTGAGCTTAGAAAGCGTCATTGCGGAGATCTCCTGCGGGGAATACGACTTATCGTCGATCTTTACTTTATGATCCGAACCCATGTGACGCTTGATCGAGCTGATCGTCTTGTCGGGGTTGGCAACCGCCTGATGCTTTGCCACCTGACCGACGACGCGCGATCCGTCCTTCTGGAATGCGACGACCGAGGGGGTCGTGCGCGAGCCCTCTGCGTTCGTGATGACGACGGGCTCGCCGCCCTCCATCACTGCTACGCAGGAGTTGGTTGTTCCCAAATCAATTCCGATTACCTTAGACATAATATAATTCTCTCCTTATTCTTCCGATTATTTTGTAACGACAACCTGCGCAAACCGCAGGACTTTACCGTTCTGTTCATAGCCTTTGAGATATACCTGCTTGACGATCCCGCTCTCTTCATGGTGCGCAGGTTCGATCGCCATGATCGCCTCGCACTTCTCCGCGTCGAACGGCTCGCCGACGGGGTTAATCTCGACGATCTTCTCGCCTTCGAGCAGCCGCTCGTATGCTTTGAGCACCATTGCGAGCCCCTGCGCCGTCTTTTCGTCCTGACAGCTGTGGAGCGCGCGTTCGAGATTGTCGCCGATGGGGAAGAGCTTGGATACGACGTCCGCACGCCCCTCCGCATACGCCTGCGTACGCGTCTGCGCGGTGCGCTTGCGATAGTTCTCATACTCCGCCGTCACCGCGTACCATTTGCGCTTGTAGTCCTCCGCGAGCGCCTGCGCCTCGGCAAGAGCCACGTCTTCGGGCGTCGTCTCGACGATTTCCGATTCGATTTCTTCTTCGTTCACGTGCTTCATCTCCTCGCCTCTTTGCTGTGTCTTCTTTGACATGTTGTTACCACCGTTACTCGTTTCTTCAAAGTGTCACCTTTAATATAATGCAAACTTTCCCGCCTTAAACGCGGAAGTGAAAATTTTCCGCACAAATCTACAAAAATTTTCCGCTTTGCTATTTACAATCGGCAATTTTTATATTAAAATAGAAAAAAAGGAGCTTTTTATCTATGGAAACAAGAGCAGTCGAGCTCACGTCTACCTTAAACGGCGCCGTTACCGTCAAAGTTATTCCGGGGCACTTTGCGACCAAACACTCGCACGTCTCCCATTGCATCGACATGACAAAGATCAAATCGGAGATGAACATGGCGCTCGCAACGGCGAAAATGTTCGCGGAAGTGTTCCGCTTTACCCCCGTCGATACGATCATCAGCCTGGAGCGTATGAAGATGGTCGGCGCGTTCCTTGCAAGCGATCTTGCGCTGAACGGGATCAACGTCAACCGCAATATTGCCGTCATCTCGCCCGAGATTACCAACGATCTTCTGCTGCTGCGCGATAACTTTCTCCCCTATGTAAAGGGACAGCACGTGCTTCTTCTCACCGCATCGGCAACGACGGGACAGACGATCATGAGCGCGCTCGAAGGCATTCGCTACTACGGCGGCGAGGCGGTCGGCGCGGCGACGGTGTTTGGCGGCGATTTTCAGGCGGTGGACGTGCCCGTTGCCAGACTGTTCAGCGTGGAAGACATTCCGGGGTATGAGTCGCACGAGCCGACGGCGTGCCCTCTCTGCCGCTCGGGCGTTCGCGTAGACGCACTCGTCAATTCGTACGGATACAGTAAAATTTAAGCTGATTATCAATAATAAAAAGCCACGGAAAAGAGTGTCTGTTATAGGGAAATTTCCCTGTGGTAAAAACTAATAGCCCACTAACTTCGTAAAAGAAGTATAGTGGGCTTTACTTTATTGATGTTTAGAGCGATAAATTGAAATTTATCTGACGC
>CAMWQK010000016.1 GCA_947176445.1 uncultured Clostridia bacterium
TCGTTACGCAGCAGCCCCTCGGCGGTAAAGCGCAGTTCGGCGGACAGCGTTTCGGTGAAATGGAAGTTTGGGCGCTCGAAGCGTACGGCGCGGCGCACATTCTGCAGGAGATCCTCACCGTCAAGTCGGACGATATCGTCGGACGTGTCAAGACGTACGAGAGCATCGTAAAGGGCAACAACATCTCCGAGCCGGGCATTCCCGAGGCGTTCAAGGTTCTCCTCAAAGAGCTTCAATCGCTCGCACTCGACGTCAAGGTGCTCACCGAGAACAACGAGGAGCTCATCATCCGCGAGTTCGAGGAAGAGGAGACGCCCGTCGAACCCAAGCGCAGCGCTTCGTTTGCGGACGAAGAAGAGTTCGACTTCGGCATGGACGACGAGGACGAAGACGAGAACATCGGTTCTCTGTTCGACGATGCGGACGAGGACGACCTCGGCTCCATCTTCGACGATGCGGACGAGGACGAAGAGTTCGTGTCCGACGATCTCGCAGGGGACAAGGACTTAGAGGACGACGACCTCGACGACATTGACGACGACGGTTCGTTCAGCAACCTCTTCGACGAGGACGAGGAATAATACGGGGAGGCAGAGTATATGTACGAATTAAACGATTTTAACTCCATTCAGATCAGTGTAGCATCTCCCGAAAAAATCAGGGAATGGTCGTACGGCGAGGTCACCAAGCCGGAGACGATCAACTACCGCACGCAAAAACCCGAGCGGGACGGCTTGTTCTGCGAGAAGATCTTCGGACCGACGAAGGACTGGGAATGCCACTGCGGGAAATATAAGAGAATCCGTTACAAGGGCACGATTTGCGAAAAGTGCGGCGTCGAAGTGACGCGCGCAAAGGTTCGCCGCGAGAGAATGGGTCACATCGAGCTTGCTGCTCCCGTCTCCCACATCTGGTATTTCCGCGGTGTGCCGAGCAAGATCGGTCTTCTGCTCGATATGAGCCCGAAGCTCCTCGAACAGGTCATCTATTTTGCAGCATACGTCGTGCTCGATCCCGGTACGACGGGATACGAATACAAGCAGGTCATCAACGATAAGCAGCTCCGCGAGCTCGAAGAGACGATGGGGGATTCTTCCAAGACGGGGCTGAAAGTCGGCATGGGCGCGGAGGCGATCCGCGAGCTTTTGATGGCAGTCGATCTCGACAAAGAGAGCGAAGAGGCGAAGATGATCATCGCCAACAACCAAACGGGCGCAAAGCGAGCGAAGGCTGTCAAGCGCATCGAGATCATCGAGGCGTTCAGAAAGAGCGGCAACCGTCCCGAGTGGATGATTCTCACCGTTCTTCCCGTCATTCCGCCCGATCTTCGTCCCATGGTCCAGCTCGACGGCGGCAGATTTGCATCTTCCGATTTGAACGATCTTTATCGCCGCGTCATCAACCGCAACAACCGCTTGAAGAGAATGATCGAGCTCGGCGCGCCCGAGATGATCATCAAGAACGAGAAGCGTATGCTCCAAGAAGCGGTAGACGCACTCATCGATAACGGCAGAAGAGGCAAGCCGCTCTCCGGTCCTTCCAACCGCGAGCTCAAATCCCTGTCGGGATTGCTCCGCGGTAAGCAGGGTCGTTTCCGTCAGAACCTCCTCGGGAAACGTGTCGACTATTCCGGTCGTTCGGTTATCGTCGTAGGACCCGAACTGAAAATTTATCAATGCGGTCTCCCCAAGGAAATGGCGATCGAGCTGTTCAAGCCGTTTGTCATGAAGCGCCTTGTCGAGACGAATAAATGCCACAATATCAAGAGCGCAAAGCGCACCGTCGAGAAGGGCAAGGACTTCGTCTGGGACGTGCTCGAAGAGGTCATCAAAGAGCACCCCGTTCTCCTCAACCGTGCACCCACGCTGCACCGTCTGTCCATTCAGGCGTTCGAGCCCGTGCTCATCGAGGGCAGAGCGATCAAGATCTCACCCCTCGTCTGCGGCCCGTTCAACGCCGACTTCGACGGCGACCAGATGGCAGTTCACCTTCCGCTCTCCATCGAGGCGCAGGCGGAAGCAAGATTCTTGATGCTCTCCGCAAACAACATTCTCAAGCTCGCCGACGGCAAGTCGGTCATGAGCCCCACGCAGGATATGATTATCGGCGCGTACTACCTCACCATTGCACGCAGAGAAGAGGGGTATAAGTACGACGCATTCGGTCGTCCTTCTCCCGACGGTGAGGAATACTATCCGCCCGTGTTCTCCTCCTTCGACGAGGCGATCATGAGCTATCAGCTCAAAAACACGCAGTGCCAGGACGAGATATACGTCCGCCGTACGGTGGAGCTTCCCGCAGGCAAGTTCGACGATTTGCAGCTTCCCTACGAGGTTGTCTGCTCGCGCGAGGATTCCGTTCCCAACAACGCCATCCGCGGCAGAGCGTTCGTCACGCGCGATCCGCTCACGGGCGTCATGAGCGTTACGGGCGTCATCAAGACAACGGTCGGCAGAATTATCTATAATGAGAACATGCCGCAGGATCTCGGCTTTGTCAAGCGCGAGAAGCCCGAGGACTATCTGAAGCTCGAACTCTCCACGGAATTCATCGGCTCGATCAAGGGCTCGCGTGCTCTCGGCAAGAAGCACCTTTCGAAGATCGTCGAGGCGTGCTTCAAGACGGGCTATGCGCCCAAGGCGTCGGCTGTGCTCGACGCGATCAAGGAGCGCGGCTATAAGTATTCGACGATCGCCGCTCTGACCACGTCGGTATTCGATATGAAGATCCCTCAGGAGAAGAGCAGTATCGTGGCGGAGGCAGAGGCAGCCGCAACGAAGATTGCCAAGAAGTATGCAAGAGGTCTCCTGAAAGAAGAGGAGCGTTACCACGAGGTCATCACCGTGTGGGATGCCGCAACCGACAAGGTCGCAGGGCTCCTCAAAGAGCAGGGTGCAAAGGATAAGTTCAACCCCATCTGGATGATGGCAGACTCAGGCGCGCGCGGTTCGATCGACCAGATCAAGCAGCTTTCGGGTATGCGCGGACTCATGGTCAACCCGCAGGGTAAAAAGATCGAGGTTCCCGTCAAGTCGTGCTTCCGTAACGGTCTGAACGTTCTCGAATACTTCATCTCCTCGCACGGCGGTCGTAAAGGTCTTGCCGATACGGCTCTGAAAACGGCAGACTCGGGTTATCTTACCCGCCGTCTCGTCGACGTCTCGCAGGACGTTATCGTCCGCGAATACGATTGCTATGCAGGCAAGCGCCCCCGCGGCACGATCATGAAGGCGATCTACGGCAACAGCGGTGAGCTCATCGAGTCGCTCGAAGACCGTTTGACGGGCAGATTTGCGGCGGAGGACGTCGTCGATCCCGCAACGGGCGAGGTCATCACGCCTTGCAACGAGATGATCACGGAGAAGAACGCAAAGCGCATCGCCGCGATCGAGAAATACAACAACGAGGGCGTATCCATCCGCTCCATCTTCAACTGCAACACGCGCTTCGGCGTCTGCGCGAAGTGCTACGGCAAGAACATGGCGACCACGCTTCCCATCAAGGTGGGCGAGGCGGTCGGCGTCATCGCGGCACAGTCCATCGGCGAGCCCGGTACACAGCTTACGATGAGAACGTTCCACACGGGCGGTATTGCGGCTACGGGCGACATTACGCAGGGTCTTCCCCGTGTCGAAGAGTTGTTCGAGGCGAGAAAACCCAAGGGCGTTGCGACCATCTGTGAAGTGCAGGGCGTTGTATCCATTGACGACAGCGACAATATGAAGCACATCATCGTGCGCGAAGAGGGCACGAACGAGCTCCTCAAAGAGTACGTTCTTCCCTTCAATGCGGAGCTCAAAGTCAAGGATGGCGACAAGATCTTCCCCGGCGACCTCCTCAATGCCGGTTCGGTCAACCCGCAGGACATCATTCGCGTACAGGGCGTGAAGGGCGTTCAGGATTACCTGCTCGAACAGGTACAGTCCGTTTACCGCTCTCAGGGCGTTGACGTAAACGACAAGCACGTCGAGATCATCGTCCGCCAGATGCTCAGAAAGGTTCGCATCGAGGATGCGGGCACGACGGAGATGCTTCCCGGTCAGCTCGTCGATATGTTCACGTTCGAAGAGCAGAACGAAAAGACGATCATGGCGGGCGGCAGACCTGCAACCGCAAAGCGCGTGCTCCTCGGTATTACCAAGGCTGCGCTCGCAACCGATTCCTTCCTTTCGGCTGCATCCTTCCAGGAGACGTCGCGCGTCCTCACCGAGGCTGCGATCTGCACCAAGCGCGATCCGCTCATCGGTCTGAAAGAGAACGTCATCATCGGTAAGCTCATTCCCGCAGGTACGGGCATGAAGGAATACAAGAACGTCTCCGTTCAGACGTCGAGTAGCATTCACGACGTGTTGGACGAAGAGCTCGCAGTCGCCGAAGAGCAGGCGTAACTTAAAATCAGAGAAGGCACGGTTTACGCCGTGCCTTTTTTCATGCTGCCTTGTTTGCTTGACAAGCCGAAAGAATGCTGTTATACTACGAAAAGAGAAAAGACGGAAGTGGGTGATGGGGATGGAAGAAAAACTGCATTCAACGGAGCTGTATCTGCCAAACGGCGAAGAGATCATGAAAGAGCAGTTCGAATGCCTTGAAAAGCTGTACGATTTTAATGCGACCCGCCCGCTCGAACAGGAAAAGCGGACGGCGCTCCTCAAAGAGATGTTTGCAGAATTCGGCGACGGGTGCTATATCGAGCCGCCGCTTCGCGCGAACTGGGGCGGAAAGCACGTGCATTTCGGCAATGGCGTCTTTGCGAATTTCAATCTGACGCTCGTAGACGATACGCATATCTACGTGGGCGATCATACGATGTTCGGACCGAACGTGACGATTGCATCGGCGGGGCACCCCGTTTTGCCCAAGCTGCGCGAAGAGGGGTATCAGTACAATCTCCCCGTATACATCGGCAAAAATTGCTGGCTGGGCGCGGGCGTCACCGTGCTCCCCGGCGTCACCATCGGGGATAACACTGTCATCGGCGCGGGGAGCGTCGTCACGAAGGATATCCCCGCGAACGTCGTCGCCGTCGGCAATCCTTGCAGAGTGCTGCGCGAAATCGGCGAGCACGATCGAGAGTATTACTATAAAGAGAAAAAAGTGCCCGAGGAACTTCAACATGACTGATCCCTTTCAATACAAATCGCCCAACTTCCAAAAGCTCAAAAGCTACGGTTTTGCGGAGAAAGACGGCGTTTATTCGTATGCCACGCAGATTTTAGACGGACAGTTTGAACTGCGCATTGCAATTTCTGCAAAGGGAGAAATCAGGACGGAGCTCATCGACCTTGCAACCGAGGAGCCGTACACGTTGCACCTCGTCGAAGAGGCGGGCGGCACGTTCGTGGGCGAGGTGCGCGACGGGTACGGAAGCGTCCTGGCGGATATCGCCGAACAGTGCTTCGAGCGGGACGTGTTCAAGAGCGAACAGGCGCACGCGGTCATCGCATACATTCGGCAGAAGTACGGCGACGAGCTCGAATATCTCTGGAAAAAATTCCCTTCCAACGCTATCTGTCGGCGGAAGGACAATCAGAAGTGGTACGGCATTCTCCTCATACTTGCGAGGCGCAAGTTGGGAATAGACAGCGACGAGGTGATCGACGCGATCGATCTTCGCATCGATCCCGAGGAGTCGAAAAAAGTTGTTGACGGGAAGCGGTACTTCCCCGGCTATCACATGAATATAAAGACCTGGTTTACGATGTGCCTCGACGGCTCCGTTCCCACAGAGGAGATCTTTGCGTGGATCGACAAGAGCTATGAGCTCGCAAAGAAGGGTTAACGAAGGCACGAAAGGAGTAACAATGCAAAACGCAATCGAAATCGAACACTTAAAAAAATACTACGGGGAAGTGAAGGCGGTAGACGATATCTCCTTCACGGTCAAACAGGGCGAATTTTTTGCCTTTCTCGGCGTCAACGGCGCGGGAAAGAGCACGACCATCTCCATTCTCTGCGGCAAGGAGCAGAGCGACGGTGGCACTGTTCGCATCGAAGGGCTGGGGCAGGAAAACCTCGACGAGGTGAAGAAGCGGCTGGGCGTCGTCTTTCAGGACTGCGTGCTCGACCGTCCGCTCTCGGTATACGATAACCTGCGCTATCGCGCCGCACTCTATGGCATTACGGGGCAGGCGTTCGAGGAGACGCTCAAAGAACTCTGCGCGCTGTTTGATCTAACGCCCATCTTGAAGCGTCCCGTCGACAAGCTCTCGGGCGGACAACGCCGCAGGATCGACATTGCGCGTGCGCTTTTGCACCGTCCGAACATTCTCATTCTGGACGAGCCGACGACGGGTCTCGACCCGCAGACGAGAAAGAGCGTCTGGGAGATCGTGCACCGCCTCAGAAAGGAGCGCAACATGACGGTGTTCCTCACCACGCACTACATGGAAGAGGCGGCGGATGCGGATAACGTCGTCATCATCGACAGCGGAAAGATCCTCGCCAACGCGACTCCGCTCGAACTCAAAAACAGATACACGGGGGACTTCATCACCTTTTACAATGCGGAAGAGGAGGAGCTCAAAGCGCTCGGCATGCCGTATGAGAAGGTCGGGAAAACGTACCGCATCGAGGTGGCAAATACCGAAAAGGCGACGGAGCTCGTCTTAAAATACCCGAAGATTTTCCGCGACTTTGAAATCACGAAGGGGAAGATGGACGACGTGTTTCTCGCCGTTACGGGAAGGAGGTTGGAGCAATGAAACTGTATATGCTCGTTCGGCGCAATATCAAGCTGTTTTTCAAGGACAAGAGCCTCTGTATCTCTGCTCTTATCGCGCCGCTCATTCTCCTGTTCCTCTTCATCGCATTCCTCGGGAACGTGTACAAGGATTCCCTGCGCAGCAGCCTCGGCGAATTTCCCGTATCGGATACGCTCGTAAACGGGTTTGCGGCGGGCTGGCTCATCTCCTCGCTGATTGCGGTCTGCGCGGTGTCCATCGCCTTTACCGCAAATCTTACGATGGTGCAGGATAAAATCATGGGGCGGGCAAACGACCTCGCCGTCGCGCCCGTCAAGAATTCGACGCTCGCGCTCGGCTACTATCTGTCGACTGCGATTGTCACCGCGCTCGTCTCCTACATTGCGCTCTTTGCGGGATTTATCTACATTGCGATCGCGGGCTGGAATCTCTCCGTTTCCGACGTACTGCTCACCGTGCTCGATACGTTTTTGCTCGTTCTCTTCGGCACGGCGCTCTCCTCGATCGTCTGTCGGTTTTTGAAGTCGCAGGGCGGCATTACCGCGGTGGAAGTGGTTGTATCGGCGGCATACGGATTTTTATGCGGCGCGTATATGCCCATCTCCTCGCTCGCCAAGGGGTTGCAGGACGTATTGACCTTCCTTCCCGGAACGTACGGCACGTCGCTCCTTCACGAACACCTCATGGGCGGTGCGATCGACGCGATCGGAGCGGACGGCGCACCCGCGGAGCTTTTGAAGGGCGTTCGCGACGGGTTCGACTGCAATCTCTACTTCTTCGATCACGCCGTTCCCGAATGGGTTTCGTATCTCGTCCTGTCGCTCACGGTGCTCGCCCTCGTCGGGGTCTTTGTTGCAATCTGTATTCTTGCGGCAAAAAAACATAAGAAAAAATAAGACGCTTTTTGGGGTATAAGAAAAGCAAGGATAAAACGATCCTTGCTTTTCTTTTTTCGTTGTGATATAATGACTGTATCATAAAGGTAATTTCACGGAGTGTATTATGAAATTTGCGGAAAATCAAAAGATGATCAAGATAATAAGTATATCTGTTCTCGGCTTATTGGCTGTTTTGACGTTTGCTCTGATCCCCATCAACATATTTTGCGCCAATTTCCCCGAATGGGTAACTGTTCTGCTGAGCGTATTATTTTGCGGCGGGTTGGTTGCTTATCTTATATGTTTCAAAACCAAGCTCGTTACAAAAATCATTCTGCCGATCGTATTCGGATTTGTCGCTATCATCTGTTCGTTTTTACCGTATATGATTCCGTATTGGAATTCGTATGCTTTCAAAAGCTACAACGGCACAATGTTGAGCTATGATGCGGTTATTTCGTATGAAGCCGCCGAAGAGGATTTTCGTGCACTGAAAGCCCATCTTGAAAGAACGCACCCCATGTTTAAGAAAGGGCTGACGGACGAAATCGAAACCGCTTACAATGCTTCTTTGGAGAGATTGCAAGGCAGGGATAAAATTACCGTAAACGACTTACGGCGGGAAATGCAATCCGTTCTGCACCTTATGGGCGACGCGCACACGTCCACCTACGACAGCGGTCTCGGCGATGCTTACCTGAAAGCAATGCCGCAGAAGTACAGTCAGGATTACGATATCGTTGCGATCAACGGGAAATCGGTTGAGCAAATTTATAAGGAAGCCGAACCGTATTACTGTTACGAAACAGAAGCGTGGATCAACATAGATCTGGGCAGCATTGCAACGCTCGACTTTCTGGGTTATTCCGAGCCGTTTACCTACACGTGGTCTGACGGCGACAAGGAAGTGGTGGAGACCTATACAGCAAGCGACTTCGTAAGCTGGAACGAATTTGAGGAAATCCGCAATCAATACTACACGCCGAGCGAGCCGAAAGACTTTGTGTATTACGATATCGACGAGCAAAAGAGCCTTGCCGTGCTTACCCTCACGGAGTGTGTATACAATCAGGCTTATATCGATTGCGTAAATGCAATGTTTACCGAAATCAAGCAGAAGAATATACAAAACGTCGCGGTAGACCTGCGCGGAAACGGCGGCGGCAGCTCTATGGTGGGCAACGAGTTTATAAAGTATCTTCCCATTGACAGCTATTATGACGGTCCGTATGATTGGCGCTGGGGCTTTTTTGAATTTCACAGTAGCCCTGAAATATCCAACACTCAATACAAGAGCTTACTCTTTGACGGAAACGTCTATATCCTTACCGATTATTATTCCTTTTCGGCGGCAAAGGATTTTGCTATGCTGATACAGGATAATCGTCTGGGCAAGGTAATAGGCGAACCGCCGGCGAACGCTGTAAACGGCTACGGCGAAATAACATATTTCTATTTGCCGAATACGGGAATTTATGTGCAGATATCTACCAAAAAATGGTATAGAATAGACAGTAGCAACACCGATGAGTACGTTATGCCGGACTATCCCTGCGAAAGTAAGGATAGTTTTGAAAAGCTGTATGAAGTGATCGGCGGTTAGAATTACGACAGACAGTAATTTAGCGAAGGTATATGGTTATGACATTTGATGATTTACAACTCGTTAACTATTGCCACTCAAACTGTAAGCCTTTGCAAAATATTATGCGTTTATCAAAAGACAAAGCGTTTGCTCTCGCGCATACAATGGCGGCGCAAAACAAAAACACGACTGCATTTTATCGCTTTGCCGATTTTGAAAACTATTATCCCGAACGACTAAAAACGGACACATTATTGCATCGTCGTTTTATTGAACTTGGGGGGAAGCCCATTGAGGAACACCCTTTGTCTTTTGTCTTACAGGGAAGCAAATATTTGCACGCATGGTTTGACTGCGGAATTGTAACATCAATACCGTTAAATCGCATTCCGTCAGATTGCATTAGTTTTACTTATGGTGACAGTCAAAGTGCCCTCAAAAGATATGGTGATTTTACATTGCTCACGAAAGATATGCTTTTTAAGGCGATATCTGACTTTAATGGGACGATAGAGGAATTTTTAATGGATGTAGAAAATCGCTATCACTATATCGAGGCGCAAGTCTGGGACGATGACTGCTTGCGTATGTGAATTTCAATTTATACTCCGGACATTGAAAAGCACGCCTTTTGAGGGGCGTGGTTTTTGTTTTAAAAAATTGTCGAAATGGGCTTGACGGGGCGGGTTTTGTGTGTTTTTATTTATATTAGTATCAAAATAAAGGAGAGAAAAAAATA
>CAMWQK010000017.1 GCA_947176445.1 uncultured Clostridia bacterium
TACGCCGCGGAGGAAAAGAGAATTTATCTCACCTTTGACGACGGTCCGAGCACCGTCGTGACGGGGCGCATTCTCGATACGCTCAAAGAACAAAACGTAAAGGCGACCTTCTTCGTCGTGAGCGACCGCGCTCTGACCAGAAAAGAAACCCTCCGCCGCATTGCGGCAGAGGGGCATACCATCGGCGTGCATTCGGCAACGCACGAGTACGGTAAAATTTATGCGTCCAAACAGTCGTTTTTAGAAGACGTTGAAACCTGCGCCAAGGTCATTCGGAATATCACGGGCGTCACGCCGCGGGTCTACCGCTTTCCGGGCGGCGGCTATGGACACAAGGACGAGTATACTCCGATCCTCAAAGAGATGGGATACCGCGTCGTCGCCTGGAACGCCGTGTGCGGCGACGAGGAGATCCCGCATGCAGACGCAGACATTCTCTTCCGTACCTCCGTAGAGACGGCAAAGGGCAGAAACAACGTCGTTTTGCTCCTGCACGACTCCGCCTACCGCAAGGCGACGGCGGAGGCGCTGCCGCGCATCATCGAATACTTTCGCGCGCAAAACTATACCTTCTGCGCCTATTGAGCTTTCCCGTAAATCCCCGCATGATCGCTTTATACAGCTCGCCGAAGGGCACGATGCTCACGGCAAGCGCAAGCACGATCGCCCACTGACCGCCGCTGAGCGCGGTGAGCGAGAACATGAGGCGGAAAACGGGCACGAGCGGGAGCATGACGTTGAGCGCGACGCCGACAAACGCCGTTATCAGCAGGGCGCGGTTGGACACGAGTCCTTTCAGCCCCAGCGCGCTCCGCTCCCTTCTCACGTTGAAGGCGTGGAAGAGCTCCACGAGAGACATTAAGAGGAACGCCGCCGTGGACGCGGCTCCGTTCCCCCAGTGGGGTGCGGCGTACACGAACAGCCCGAACACGAGCGACGTCTGTACGAGCGCAAACACCACCATATCGCAGACCGACCGCCTCGAAAAGATATCGTCCGCACGGACGGGCGGCCTTGTCATCACGTCGTCCGTGCGCTCCACGCCGAGCGCGAGCACGGGCAGAGAGTCGGTGATGAGATTGATCCACAACAGCTGCGTGGACGTCAGAAATTCAAACTTCCATAGAACGAGCGTTGCAAAGAGCACGGCGAGCACCTCTGCAAGGTTGGTACTCAAAAAGAAAGAGATCGTCTTTTTGATGCTGTAAAATACGTTGCGCCCCTCTTCCACGGCGGTCACCATGGCGGAGAAATCGTTGTTCGCGAGCACCATGTCTGCGGCGTTCTTGGTCACGTCCGTGCCCGAGCCCATCGCAACGCCGATATCCGCCGCCTTGATGCTCGGCGCGTCGTTCACCCCGTCGCCCGTCATGGCGACGACCTCGCCGCGCGCTTGCAGCGCCTTGACGATCTCCGACTTATGCTTGGGCGATACGCGGGCGTATACGCTGTATTCCTGCGCGCGCGCCGTGTATTCCTCTTCGCTCATCTGATCGAGCTCCTCGCCCGTGATGACCTCTTCGCGGTGGGAGGCAATCCCCAGCCGCGCGGCAATGGCAAACGCCGTATCCGCGCCGTCGCCCGTGATCATCACCGTGCGAATGCCCGCGTCCTTCAACCGTGCGACCGCCTCCGCCGCACCCGCCTTCGGCGGATCGAGCATGGCGGCAAGCCCTAAAAAGGTCAGCCCCTCTTCCTTCACCGTGCCGTTGAAACTGCCCTCGGCAAAGGCGAGTACGCGCATTGCCCGCGCGGAGAGCGCAGCGACCTGCGCGTTGATTTTCTCCCGCTCCTTCCCCGTGAGCGTGCACTTTTTGAGGAGCACGTCCGCCGCGCCCTTTACATACAGGCGCATCTTTCCGCCATCTTCCGCAGCGACGCTCATCATCTTGCGCTCGGAGGAAAAGGCGATCCCGCCGCGCACCTTAAAGTCGCACGAAACATGATATCTGTCTGCATACTCGACGAGGGAGACTTCCGTCGGATCGCCCACGTACGCGCCCTCGCTCCCCTTGACGGTGTGGCAGATCCGCATACACTTTAAGAGCGCTCTCTGCGCATCCGTACCCGTATATTTTTCCTCGCCGTTTAAGGAGAAGTCTGTTCTGATCTCCTCCACTGTCATCCTATTCTCGGTGAGCGTGCCCGTCTTATCCGAACAGATACAAGTGCAGCTGCCGAGCGTCTCCACCGAGGAGAGCTTGCGGACGACGGCTTTCGCCTTCGCCATGCGCTGTACGCCCATCGCGAGAATGATGGTGACGACTGCGCCCATGCCCTCGGGAATGGCAGCGACCGCGACGGCAACTGCCGACATGAGGTTGTGTAAAAAGCTCACGCGGCGGGAGAGTAGTCCGCCGATAAAGAGCACCGCCGCGACCGAAAGCACGGTGACGGTGATAATTTTTCCGAGGCGCGATACCGTCTTATCGAGGGGGGACGGCACGGGCTTTGCGTTTGATAAGAGCCCTGCGATCTTGCCCATCTCCGTGTCCATGCCCGTTGCGACGACGACGCAGCGCGCCCGTCCGCGCATGACGAACGTAGACATGTGCAGCGTGTTCTCGCGGTCAGCGAGCGCCGTCTTTTTTACGACGCAATCGCGCTTTTTGGCGGGCGTGGATTCCCCCGTCAGCGCAGATTCGTCCACCCGCAGATTTTCGCTCGTGAGAATCCTGCAATCGGCGGGCACGCGGGCACCCTCTTCCAGCTCGATGATATCGCCGAGGACGAGATCTTCCGCCTCGACGACGATCACCTTGCCGTCCCGCACGACCTTCGCCGTCGCCTTGGAGAGCGTCTTTAACTTGTCGATTGCGGAATCGGCGCGGAACTGCTGTAAAAAGCCCACAATGGCGTTGAGGAGAATGATGAAGAGCAGAATGCCCGTATCGGCGAGCTCGCTCTTATCTCCCGTTAAAAAGGCGAGAATGCCCGAGAGGAACGCCGCGGCAATGAGAATGATGGACATCAGATCCTTGAATTGCGCAAAAAACAGCCCGATGAGGCTGTGTTTTTTCTGTTCCTTTAAGGCATTTTTTCCGTTCTGTGCAAGCCGACGGTCTGCCTCGGTTGCGGTCAGCCCCCGCGGAGAGGACTGCACCTTTTCGAGTACCTCGCTTACCTCT
Source organism: uncultured Clostridia bacterium (assembly GCA_947176445.1). Taxonomy (GTDB): domain Bacteria; phylum Bacillota; class Clostridia; order Christensenellales; family Borkfalkiaceae; genus Gallimonas. The sequence continues at coordinate 3,129 of CAMWQK010000017.1, forward strand.
GATTGATACTGTTCCATATCCGTATGGTATGACAAAAATTCGGCGGATATGCAAACAAAAACAGCCCTCTGATGAGAGGGCTGTCTTGTAAATTCAAATCAGTTGTGTGCGCCGTAGGCTTTGAGATATTCGCGCATCGCGGGAAGATACTGCTTACCCTCGATCACGCCCTCTTCGATCGCCTCGATGATGTCCTGCACGGTGACGATGGAATACACCTTGATGCCGAAGTTATCGTACGCTTCCTGCACTGCCGACTTCTCGCCCGTGCCCTTCTCCTGACGGTCGACGGAGATGATCATCGCCTCGACGTCTACATCCGCCTCCGCCTCGATCTTGGGCAGAATTTCGCGAAGCGCCTTGCCCGAGGTCATGACATCCTCGATGATCGCAACCTTGTCGCCGGCATGGAGCTGCTGCCCGACGAAGAGTCCCCCTTCTCCGTGATCCTTGACCTCTTTCCGGTCAAAGCAGAATCCGACGTCTACTCCGTGGTTCTTCGCAAGCGCGATCGCCGTGGCAACGGCAAGCGGAATGCCCTTGTAGGCAGGTCCGACGAGCGTCTTCACGTTTAGCCCGTGTTCGAGATAGCACTCTGCGTAGTACTCGCCGAGCTGGGCAATCTGCGAGCCCGTTCTGTACTTGCCCGCATTCATAAAATAGGGGGCTTTTCTGCCGCTTTTGAGCGTAAACTCGCCAAAGAGCAGCACTTCGTTTTCCACCATGAACTTGATAAAGCGTTGTTTGTAACTGAGCATGATCTTCTCCTCTTAGTTTAATTTTAACGTACCCGTCAATTCGCCGATATTCTTCACGCCGTGGCGATCGCACCAGGCGTTCAATCCCTCGATGATCTTGGGGCAGGCGAGCGGATCGGTAAAGTTCTGCGTGCCCACCTGCAAGGCGGTTGCGCCCGCCATTAAAAATTCGATCGCGTCCTCCGCGCAGGTGATCCCGCCCATGCCGATGATGGGAAGGGAGACCGCGTGCGCCGCCTCGTACACCATTCTGACGGCAATCGGCTTGATACCCGCGCCCGAAACGCCGCCCGTGTTGTTGGCGATGATGGGCTTTCTCCGCTCGATGTCGATCGCCATACCCGTCAGGGTGTTGATGAGCGACAGGCAGTCCGCGCCGCCCTTCTCTGCCGCCTGCGCGTTGCGTGCAATGCTCTCTACGTTCGGAGAGAGTTTTACGATGAGGGGCGTCTTTTTGAGAGCGGACTTCGCGACTCTCGTCACCTCTTCCACGCTCTCGGGCTTGATGCCGAACGCCATGCCGCCGCTCTTCACGTTGGGGCAGGAGATGTTCAGCTCGATGAAATCGACGAGCCCGTCGAGCCGCGCACAGATACTCTCGTAGTCTTCAAGCGTCTTGCCCGCCACGTTTGCAACAACGCGGGTCTTATGTTTCAGCCATTCGAGGTCGTTTTTGATGAAGCTCTCCACACCGGGGTTTTGTAGCCCCACGGCGTTTAAGATGACCCCGCGGCTCTCCGCAATGCGGGGCACGGGATTGCCAAGGCGCATTTCGGGCGTGAGCCCCTTGGTCGCCACGCCGCCGAGGCAGGAAATATCGTAGATCTCGTCAAACTCCCGTCCGAAGCCGAACGTTCCCGAAGCGGGAATGACGGGGTTTTTCAGCTCCACCCCGCAGAGCGTCACAGATAAATTCGCCATTATAATGCCACTTCTCCTATTTCAAACACGGGTCCGTCCTTGCAGACGCGGGCGTGCGCGCCGTTCGTCTTGTCGCATACGCACACGAGGCACGCGCCGATGCCGCAGCCCATGCGCTCTTCGAGCGATACGTATACGGGAATGCCTTTGTCTTTCATCGCCTCTTTGAGGGCACGGAGCATGGGGGTCGGTCCGCAGGCGAGCACCACGTCTGGTTTGAACCGCTCAAAATCCTTCTCGAACGCCTCCACCGCCGTGCCGTGATAGCCGACGCTCCCGTCGTCCGTCGCAATGGTGAGCGTTGCGTTCTTCCGCATCTCCTCTTCCATGCAGACGGCTTGCTTATTGCGGAAGCCCATGTACGCGGCAATCTCCTTCTTGCCGCCGTATTCGCGGATCGCGGAGATGAGCGGGAAAATCCCGACGCCGCCGCCGATAACGGCAACGCGCTTCTCCCCGTCCTTCACATAGAACCCGTTCCCGAGGGGCAGGAGCACAGTGACGCTGTCCCCCGCATGATAGTCGCTTGCAAGCGCCCGCGTGCCCTCACCCTTCAAACGGTAGCACACGGTGACGCACTCGCCATCCACTTTACAGACGGCGATCGGGCGACGCAACGGGCGCGCGCCTACGGCGATCATGCAGAACTGTCCGCAGCGGATCGGCAAACGCTCCTTCGTGGAGAACGTAAGCGAATACACGTCCTCTGCGATTATTTTATTTTCCAGCACCAAGGCGTTTACTTCGCGCATATCTCCCCCAACACCGAAAGCAGATCTTTCTTCATATCGAGGCAAGCAGCCCTTGCCGCCTCGTAGTACGTGCCGCCACGCTTCTGATAGGCGCAGAGGATGCCGCGGGAGTTATTCACGACGCCGCCCAGACCGTTCTTATCGAAGCAGTTTTTGAGCATCTCGGCATTTGCGCCCTGCGCGCCGTAGCCGGGCACGAGGAAGAACGTGTGCGGAAGACGGGCGCGAAGCACCTTTGCCTCCTCGGGATAGGTCGCGCCGACAACCGCGCCGACGGCGGAGTAGCCGTATTTGCCGACCGTACCCTCGCCCCATTTTTCCACCATATCGCCCATGCACTCATACACGGTACGCCCGTCTTCGAGTTTTAAGTTCTGCAATTCGCCCGAAGAGGGATTGCTCGTTTTGACGAGGACGAAGATGCCCTTGTCGTGCTTTTTGCACTCGTCGGTAAAGGGCACGATCCCGTCCGAACCGAGATACCCGTTGACCGTCAGAATATCGCTCGGGAACGCTTCATACGTCTCCCCACTGACGTTCGTCTCGCCGAGAAACGCCGTCGCATAGCGGGAAGCGGTTGCGCCGATGTCGTTGCGCTTTGCATCGGTGATGACGATGAGCCCCTTCTCCTTCGCATATGCGCACGTCGCTTTGAACGCATTGAGGCCCGCCGTGCCGTACTGCTCGTAATAAGCGATCTGCACTTTGACGGAGGGTACGATGTCGTATACGTGATCAATAATCTTTTTGTTGAATGCGAGGATCGCGTCCGCCGCGCCCTTCAAATCGGTCACGCCCTGTTTCATGTCCTCGGGCAGATAGTCGAACGACGTATCCAAACCCACGCATGTAGGGTTCTGCTTTGCAATGATCTGTTCAATGAGTGCGTCGGTAATCATTTTCTCTTCTCCTCGTATTTGATTTCACCGTCTACCACGGTGTATTTGACTCTTCCCGTCACCTTCGTTCCCGCAAACGGCGTATTCTTGCCCTTGCTCACGAATTCGTTCGGATCGATCGTCCATTCTTCATTGAGATCGACGATCGTAAGGTCTGCGGGCGCGCCCGCTTCGATCTTGCCGCCCTTGAGGTCGAGGATCTCCGCGGGGGCGGTGCTCATCTTGTATGCGAGCTGCGGGAGCGTCAGCACCCCGCCCTTGACGAGCCCCGTGTACGAGAGCGCAAACGACGTTTCCAGCCCGCTGATGCCGAATGCCGCGAGATTGTACTCGACGTTCTTATCGTCGGCATGGTGGGGCGCATGATCGGTCACAATGCAGTCGAGCGTGCCGTCTTTGAGTCCCGCAACGATCGCGAGCCTGTCCTTTTCCTCGCGAAGGGGGGGATTGACCTTGGTGTTCGTATCGAAGGTGCGAATGACCTCGTCAGTGAGGGTGAAGTAGTGCGGGCAGGTCTCCGCCGTCACCTGTACGCCACGCTCCTTCGCCTCGCGAATGAGCTGTACGCCGCTGTACGTGGAGACGTGGCAGATGTGCACGGGGAGATTTAAGCTCTCTGCAAGACAGATTTCCCGCGCGATGATGATGTCTTCCGCCGCGCGAATGCTCCCCTTCAAGCCCGTGAGCGTGGAAGAGTAGCCCTCGTTGACGACGCCGCCGTCCACAAGCCCCTTGTCCTCGCAGTGGCAGAGGCATTTGAGATTGAAGTCGGACGCGTACTGCATGGCGAGCGACATGATCTTGGTATCGGGCACCGTCTTGCCGTCCTCGGAGAGCGCAACGACGCCCGCCCCCTTCATACCGCCGATCGCCGCGAGCTCCTGCCCCTCCTGCCCCTTGGTGATCGCACCGATGGGGTTGATTTTGCAGAGGTTCACCTCTTTCTCTCTTGCCTTGATGTAGGTGACGACCACCTTATTGTCGATCACGGGCGAAGTGTTGGGCATGCAGCAGACCTGCGTGAACCCGCCCTTGACAGCGGCGCGTGCGCCGCTTTCGATATTCTCCTTCTTTTCAAACCCCGGCTCGCGCAGATGCACGTGCATATCGATGAGCCCGGGGAGCACAGTCAGTCCCGTAAGATCGAGCGCCTCTCCCCCCTTGAGGTTTGTTCCGATTTCGGCGATGACGCCGTTCTCGATTTTAAGGTCGGCTTTTTTTACCTCGTCCCCGAGTACGACCTGCGCATTTTTGAGTATCATCTTTCCGCCTCCTGCATGGTGAGAAGTTTGAGCAGCGCCATACGCACGGCAACGCCCGAGAACACCTGATCCTCGATCTTGCTCTTGTCTCCGTCGATGAGCGAGCAGGTGAGCTCCACGCCGCGATTGACGGGTCCGGGGTGCATGACGATTGCCGTCTTCTTTGCGTACTTCATCACTTCCTCGTTGACGCCGTAGAACTTCGCATATTCGCCGAGCGAGGGAAAGAGTCCGCCGTGCTGGCGTTCGAGCTGAATGCGGAGCCCCATGACGACGTCCGCGCCCTCTACCGCCTCCTCGCGGGATTTACATACCTTTGCGCCCATCTTGTCGATCCCCGTCGGCATGAGCGTCTTGGGCGCATACATGGTCACTTCCGCGCCGAGTTTTCTGAGTCCGAAGAGGTTGCTCTTTGCAACGCGCGAGTGGCGGATATCGCCGAGGATCGCGACCTTCAACCCCTTGATCTGCCCGAACGTCTCGCGCATGGTGAGCATATCGAGAAGCGCCTGCGAAGGGTGCTCGTTCATGCCGTCGCCCGCGTTGATGACGTGCGCCTTCACAGTCTTTGCGAGCAGCTTGGGCGCACCGCCCATGGGGTGGCGAATGACGATAACGTCGTTTCTCATCGCGTCGAGCGTCTTGCCCGTGTCGACGAGCGTCTCCCCCTTCTGAACGGAGGAGGACGCCGCCACGATATTGACGACGTTCGCGCTCATGAACTTTGCGGCAAGCTCGAAGCTGCTCCGCGTCCGCGTGCTGTTCTCGTAGAAGAGCGTCGTCACCGCCTTGCCCTTTAAGTCGGGCAGGCTCTTGACGCCCTTTCTGAGAAGTTGTTTCATCTCCGCACCGACCGTTAAAATCTCGTCGATTTCCTCTGCGGAGAGATCCAGAAGTCCCGTTACGTCCTTTTGTTTCAGCATTCCTTCTCCTTTCGTCATTCGGATATAAAAATAAGCCATGCGGGCAAATGCCGCATGACTGAAATCACCTTGCTACTTCGCAGGCGTTTACACGCCATCCGTTTTACCTTAATGATTATAGCACATCGCGCCTATATTGTAAAGTATTTTCAATATATTTGAACGAGAGAAAATTTGACTTTATCGCACGAAGTCAGGTGATAGGTGATGCCGCTCTTTTCAAAGCGGAAGGGATAGTACGTGCCCCCGTGCAGGTGCCCGAATACAACTTTATCCACTTGATTTTCCTCGAAGAGCGTGGTAAAGAGCGTATCCTCCGCCTTGACGGTGCAGGGCGGATAGTGCATGAGCGCGATTAAAATATCCCCCTCTTCGCGGATTTTTTTCACCGTCTGAAAGGCGAGCTTGAACCGCTCCGCCTCGCGAAGATAGATGGTCATATCGTGTTCACAGAAGTCTGCGCTTCCGGGACACGCCCAGCCGCGCGAGCCCGCGATGATGAAGTTCCCGATCTTGACGCAGTCGTTTTGCAAAAAGAAAAAGCGACTGTCTGCGGCGGCGCTGCGCACGCGCGAAATGCCGTTCCACCAAAAGTCGTGATTTCCGCGAACAAACACCTTTTTGCCGGGAAGACCTTGCAGGGAGTTAACGTCGTACATCCCCTCTTCCAGCTTCTGACCCCACGAGGTATCGCCGCCGATGAGCACGACGTCATCGTCCGTTACCTTTTCGAGCCAGTCGGCTTTGATTTTTTCGAAGTGCCCTTCCCAGCCCGCGCCGAAGATATCCATCGGCTTTTGCACGAGCCCTGAGAGGTGCAGATCGCTGATCGCGAAAACTTTCATAGGAAAAGTATAACACACTTTTGCCGCTTTTGCAAGCAAACCCGTTTGATTGCGTGGGGATTTTTAAGGCAGCAAAACAGGGAGCGCGGAAATGCGCTCCCTGTTTTATATTTTTTCTCATTTTTCGGACAGAGCCGATAGCATCACGTTACTCATCCACCGATAGCCCTGCAAGTTGGGGTGAATTGCGTCATTCATGTAAGATTGTAGCGTCTCTTTTAGCAGCCGTTCCATGTTCCGCATGTAATAGAAATCGACAATTCCGATGTTCTGTTTTTGCTGCACCGCATAGAGCGCTTTTATCATCTCTTCATACTTTGCATTTTCAAAGTACGGGTTTGTGTAGAAGACGACTTCGCAGTTCCAGACCTCTCTTGCGTAGCAGATAAT
>CAMWQK010000018.1 GCA_947176445.1 uncultured Clostridia bacterium
TTTCTTATTTTGGTTGGCGCGTTTTTGTGTATAATATACAGGTTTCTCTTCGTCCCTCGGTTCCAACTTTTTTAACAATATTCCCATGAGCGTTCTGTTCTCCTCGATCATCGGCTCGGGCGGGGCGGGGAGTATTTCCGCCGTGTTCGCAACGGTGATCGGCTCCAACGTGGGCGCGTTCTTTACGCCGATCGGCGCGCTTGCGGGCATCATGTGGGGGAATATCATCGGCAAGCACGACGTGAAGTTTACCTATCTCGACTTTCTGAAAATCGGCGTGACGGTGGCATTGCCCACCTTGCTCGCTTCGCTCGGCGGGCTCTGGCTTGCAGTGGCGGTCTTCTGATAAGAAAACACAAACCGCTTTTATAGGATAGTTTTGATAAAAAATGAGATATTTTCTTGTTGAATCGGGGCTTTTCTTATGCTAACATAATAATGGTAGGAGGAAAGTTATGGGAAAGACAAGAGGAAAGTTTTTCATCGCGGTTCTGGTTGCGGTATTCATCTTTTTGCTACTGCCGTTTGCGCCTTTTAGCGCAAAGGCGGCGGAGAAGTCCATCGACGTATATCTCATCGCGGGGCAGAGCAATGCCGCGGGGTACAGCGCAAAGGGGCGGCTGAACGAGACCTTTCAGAATGTGTACTATGCGGGCGAGGTCGACCTTTGGCGGCAGGGTGCAAGAAAGGGCACGGCGACGCAGAAGTGGCTGACAAACTATAAAAAATCGGTCACCGCGGGGTACGGCAGAACGTCCGATTATATCGGTCCCGAGTACGGGATCGCGAAAGTTCTGAACGAATCCTATTCGGCGCAGTCTCCCGCGCTCATCTTCAAATCGGCGGCGGGCGGCACGTCGCTCCGCAACGAGTCCGCGGGGCAGTCTGCCGATTACGGAAACTGGTATCCGCGCTCCCTGTGGACGAGAGAGGTAAATGCCGATACTTCGCCCATGGGCGTGCAGTATAACAACTTTGTAGAAAACTTCAAGACGGTGTATAATCAGCTAAAAAGCGACGGCTTCGCGGTTCACGTCAAGGGCATGGCGTGGATGCAGGGCGAGGCGGATCTGGGTCGCGACAGCGAGTATGAGACGCTGTTAAAGACGTTTATTGCCGATATGCGCGCCGATTTGCAAAACATTACGGGCGACGATACACTGACGAAAATGCCCTTCGTCATCGGCGAGATCGCAACGACGTTCGAAACGTACAACAATGAAAAAGTTCCCTCGTTTATCGGCGTACAGCGGCGGATTGCCTTGGATACGGAAAACGTCTATTCGGTGAGAACGGACGATCTGACGATCGTCAATGCAAGCGGGGCTGTCGTCGGGACGGACAAATATCACTTCAATACGCAGGACGCGGTGACGCTCGGGAGCAAGTTCGGGAAGGCGCTCGCAGTTGCGGCGGGCAAGTCGGACGAGACGCTCGGCTCCTTCAAGGACGGCTTAAAACAGCCTGCCAACGGCGCGATTTCCTACACTGTCGGCGAGGATCAGCGGACGGTCGAATTTACGGTGACGCCGAACGACGGATATCAGATTTCGCGCTTTTACGTGGACGGCAACGACGTAATTGGGGGCATGAACGGCGACAAATATCTCACGACGTGGCGGGAAAACATGACCGTGAGCGTTGTGACGGTCGCAAAGCCGAAGCCTGTTTACACCCTCTCTCTGGACTTCGATAAGACGAAGGGAAAGGCGTTTTTGAGCGTATACTCCGTTGCGGAGGGCAATCCGCTTACCGTAACGGTCACTCCCGATGACGCGTATGAAGTAGAGAGCGTGACGTTTAACGGCGAAGCGCTCCGCTATGACGGGGAGAGCGGGCGCTACGTGCTGGACGCAGTCACCGCATCGGGCGCGGTCAAGGTCACGTTCAAAGGCGTTGTTCCAAAAGAGGACGGCGACGAAAGCGGCTGGATCGTTCCCGTCTGCGTCGTGGGCGGCGTGGTCGTTTTGGCAGGCGTGGCGGCGGCGATTGCGATCCCGCTCGTGAAGAAGCGCAGACAAAAGTAAATAAAAAATACCGTGAGCCGTCCTCTGCGAGGGCGGCTCATTCTTTACAGAAATTGGGCGAGAGAGATTGTCTTTTACGCGGCGGTGTGATATAATACATTCGGAAACACGGTACGGGAGAAGATCATCATGTATTTGGCGCTTGGAATTGTATTCTTATTGGCAATCGCTTTGGGGGGAGTGGGGATCACGGTGACGCTTGTTCGGGCGTCGAAGGACGGTGCGGTTCTGCTCTCGAAGAAGAATTTGTTTTACCTTGCGCCCGTCTTTCTCGTTCTCTACTTCCTTCATCTGACCGCCGCCCTCTATAACGGCGAAGAGATCGACTTTTTCTATTGCTTTTCGCTTGTCAATTCGACGCTCGACGTGTTTGCGTTCAAATCGCAGCGCGCGCTCGTCCTGCCCCTGTGCACGGCGCAGCCCATCTTCTATGCGGACTTCATTCTCGCGTACCTCATCGGCATCATCGCCGCCATTTTAAGCGTTGCAAGTTTCTTCAATCAGCGTATCCGCAACTTTATTGCGGTGCGGCGGCTGCTTCGGAAAAGCTGCGACATCGTGCTCGGCACGTCGCCCGACGCGATCAGATACGTAAAGAACAACAAAAACAGTTTGGTGCTGGGTGCGGGCGTCTCCCGCAAGGCGTATGCGGAACTCCTCAAAGACGGCACGCCTGTTTTAAGACTTGCCTTCGAGGCAAAGCCGCTCCTGCGCAAACTCAAACGGCGGGAGCACAACCTGATCGCCTTCCGCGACAGTCGGTTTTCCTACACGAAGATTATCGACGTCATCACGGCGATCACGGACGGCGGCGGCAGAGCGAGCGTGCATCTCGAAGCCAATCAGGACGAGATGAAGATCTTGAAGGAGAAGTTCATCTCGAGCGCGAGCAGCGGAGCGGCGCATATCTACGGGTTCAGCAAGTACGAGTTGATGGCACGCAGATTTGTCGTCGATCATCCGATCACGAAGTACATTCCGCGCGATTTCTATAACGAAAATCTCACCTTGAAGAAGGATAAGGAGATCCGCGTCGTATTCGTCGGATTCGGCAAGGTCAACTATCAGCTCTTCCGCATGTGCGCCATGCAGTTCCAGTTTGCGAAGGAGAAGGGAAAGGGGCTGGTTGCCGCGCCCGTGCAGTATTATGTGTTCGACCACAGCGATACGGCACTCCACAACGAATTTTTCTCCCGCATTCTCTTTGAGGCGGACGAGGAGTTCCGCGATTGCGACTTCCCTGAGCCCGAAGAGATCTGCAAGATCAAGACGCAGCACGTGGATATCAACTCGATCGAGGTGAAAAAGCAGTTCAAATCGCTCGTCGGGAAAGACGCATACACCTACTTTATCGTCTCGCTCGAAAGCGATCTCGAAGACGCATCGTACGCGCAGACGATCAGGCGGCTACTTCCGGAGAACGGGAACTATAAGATCTTCGTCCGTGCGAAGAACGCCTCGAAGGAGCGGCTGAACGGCGAGGACGACGAGCTCATCTACTTCGGCGAGGAGCGCGCGCTCTACACGCACGAGAACATCGTCAACAACGATCTTGCGGAGCTTGCCAAGCGGATCAACCTCATGTACAACGGCATTAAGGATAAGCCGAAGTGGCTCACAGATCTCCGCGGGGACAGCGCGCTGACGCCGAAAGAGCGGGAAGCAGCACTTCGGGCGCATATGGCGGACCCGAAGAAGCGTGCGTATATGGATGGGCTGTGGAATAACCTCATCTATATCAAGCAGGCGTCCAACCTGTATCACGCGCTTAATCTTCCCTTCAAGCTGAACATGCTGGGCTTCGATATGGTCAAGAACGTCACGGCGGCGGATAAACTTGTCTCCGAAGCCGACTTCAATAAGGTCTATCGGAACAGCGGCAGGGGGAGCGGTTACAACAACTATTCGTTCTACTTCGGGCTGGAATCGAGTAACGTGCTCGCATTCATCGAACATCTGCGCTGGAATGCGCTCTACATTCTTTGCGACTATCGGCAGATGAAAAAAGCCGATATGACCGAGGTCGAGGAACTGGGCGAGGGGATCAGAAATCTCAACCATCAGAACAACGATAAAAAACAGCACGCGTGCATTACGACGTATAGCGGGCTGGACGAGCTCGTAAGGTTCAAGTATAGCTATCTGTGTTCGGGCAAGAAGTTCGACGCATCGCGGTTCGGCTCGGACAAACAGATGCAGGAGCTTGCGAAGATTTACACGTACGACTACATGGACCTCGACCGTCTTTACAGCGAGGTCATCACGATGGGCTACGAAATCATAGAGCTCAAAAATTAAAAAGAGCCCCCGCGCGGCGAATGCCTTGCGGGGGTGTTTTTTATGCACATTCTTTATTCAGCTTTACCGTCAGAACGGTCATGTCGTCTGCGGCAAGATTGCCGTAGCGTTTGAGCGCGTCCGCCAGAATCTCCTCGGCGAGCGACTGCGGGTTGAGCGGGCGCAGCGTGCTCAGATAGGCACACAGTTCGGAAGTGGAGCCGTATGCGCCCGATACGCCGTCGCTCATGAAGATGAGAAAGTCGTTCTCCTTCATATTGACGCGCATGGTCGCGGGGTGCACGGCTTCGAGCATGCCGATGGGCAGCGATTCGCCCTCGAGGACGCGGAGCTCCTCGCCCGAGAGAATAAACCCCGCGGGCGATCCGATTTTTACGATATCCGCACAGCCCGTGTCGAGGTTGACGGCGGCGAGATCGAGGCAGGCGAACATCTCCTCGGCGGAGTAGGCAATCAGCCGATTGAAGGTGGAGAGGATCGTCTCGGAGGGCATTTTCGCCTTATAGAAACTCTCAATGAGGGAGAGGGCATTGTCGGAGACGGCGCGCGCGTCGCTCCCGCTCCCCATGCCGTCGGAGAGCGCGACGAGGAACCGCCGCTCGTCGATCTTCATGAGCGAATGCGTATCCCCGCTCGCAAACTCGCCCGTCTTGGGAGTGGAGGCAATTCCGAATGCCGCGTCGAAGTTCGCCTTGCGGCGGAAGATATAGGCAAAGCTGTTTCCGGTGAGGGGCAGTTTTTCGGAGAGGGTGAGGGGCACGCCGAGCGCGTCGCTTGCGATTTGGCACAGTTTCTTCGTCTCCGTATCTTGCAAAAGGGTCATGCTCACGGTGAAGCGGTCGCCCTCGCCGTAGAGGAAGAGTTCGCTGCTGAGAATTCCCTCGGCGGCAAGCGCGCGGGAGAGCGTCTCTTCCTCGTCGGAGAAGGCGAATTCCTCGCTCTGTTCGAGGGCGAGATCTTTGAGGATCTCGCTCACGCCCCGCGCCTGTTCCGCGAGCATGTGCCGCCCCGCCCGTGCGCTCTCCATCTCCTCGTATACCCGCCGATATTCCGCGAGCTGTTTGTTGAGTGCGAACAGCAGCCCCGCGGAGTTGGAGCAGACGGCGCTGATGTCGGCGGGCAGGTCGATGAGGTTCACCCGCCCCTTGGCACAGCCGACGGCGATGAGCTTATCGAGGCTCTCCTGCACATCGCTACCCGCGCACTTGCGGCGGTTGGGACACAGCGCGCACAGCGTATTCGTAAGTTTATTGCGAATTTCTGTTTGGGAGATATTTTCCCGCTCGCCCGCCTCGAAAGCGCATTCGATCTCGCGGAAGAGCGCGGAGACCTCATACAGCCGTTCGCCTACGGCGCGGCGGTTGCGGTTCACGGCAATGCGCGGCAGCGTGCGCTCGCGGTAGAAGAGGAGATTGCGCTTGAACTTGCGGTAGACCTTTTCGGGGATGCACACGGAGAGGAGCGCGGGGAGCGCAAACGCGAGCAGGGTGAGCGCGACGTTGACCCAAGAAGTTTCGTACAGTCCGTAGAAATACTGTGCGGCAAGATACCCAAGTCCCGCCGCAAGCGCGCTCGCGCCCCGCCCGTACGGACACAGGAGCAGGGCAAGGCAGGCGTATACGGCGAACTCCGCAATGGGCACGACGCTTAGGGTTGCAAGCGCCAAGGGTGCGGAGAGGACGATGGTGAATACCACGGCGGCGGGGCTTTTTAAGAGCGACGTGAGAGAGAGCAGGAGCAAAATCACGATCGCGGAGAACGCCGTCCCGCCGAACGCGCCGACAAGCCCCAGCCCGAGGCAGATCCACATGAGCGAGAGCTCGGCGAGCGCACCCGCGGAGAGCCGACAGCGGAACGCGCGGCTGAGGAGTGCGTCGAGCCCGCTCTCGAAGAGGAGAGAAAAGAGGAATAAGAAGGCGGAGATGACTGCCTTTTGTAAAACGGGCGAAAAGGCGAGAAAGGCGTATCCGTCGTGCGGGAAGAGGAAGATGAAGGGGATCTGCGCAGCCGCGGCGAGGAACGCGCCCTCGATGCCGATCTTTTTGCGCAACCTGCGGTAGATGACGGCGACGAGCACGACGAGCGTCGCCTGCAATGCGTACGAGAGCGTCGCATAGGCAGAGAGCGACGCAACAGAAGAGAGCAGATATCCCGCGCCGAGTACGAGCGGATCGAGCCCGCTGAGGACGGCGGCGTAGAAGAGCGCAAACGAGAGCGGTTCGCGGCGGGGAAGCGTAAAGTTGAGTAGCACCATACATGCGACGACGGCGATATGGAGAGCTACGGACGCGGGCTTGATCGCGGGCAGCCGCCGAATGATCCTGCGGGCGGGTTTGGCTTTTACGGCTTTTTTGTTCATGACAGTACCTCGTGTGTGTTTTTCCACTATTATAATGGAACGCGAGGGACGGACGGGGTAGGGATATGCCGATATTCGTCGAATACCGTCGGTTAAAAACAGCATAAAATAAAAACCGCGGGTTGTCCGCGGTTTTTACTTGTTCTTCGCCCGACAGGGCGCTTACGCTTTTTTTGCGGGGCGGATTTTCACGCTGCCGCAGAGCACCTCCGCATACGAATAGGCGGTCTTGCCGAGGAAGTTCTTGTCGTTCGGCTCTACCGTAAACAGGGCGGGATACACGCCCGAAAGTTCCCCGCAGAATTTGAGAATTTTATTTCTGCCGAGGTTGACGGTCACGTCCACTTGCTGTTTGAAGCAGTCCGCGATCGTCTTTTTTACCGTTACAATGTCGTTATTGCGCTTGATCATGTATTTATTTTAGGCAAAATTTCCATAAAATATACTTCCTGCCAAATGATGGAAAATCGGCATATTTCTGCCGTTTTGCGCATACGATGAGAGGAAAACAAATCGGGGAGTATCATCAAATGGCAATTAAAACGCAAATGGAAACCTTCCGCACACTCGGAAAAGTGTGCGAGCTCAATCCGCAGACGGCCGTCGAATGCAAGTTCGGGCAGGATGCGGTCACCGTACTCTCGGCGAATGCGACCGCCGCGCTCTCGGGTGCGGAGGCGGGCAACGGCGAGGTGCGCTACTTCGGCAAGGCGCTCTTCTCGCTCGTCTACGAGGATGCGGAAAAGCACGTCTGCCGTGCGGAAAAGGGGGTGGAGTTCACCGCCAAGGTGCAGGATGAGCACGTATATCCCGCCATGACCGCCCGCGCAAACATTGCGGTGGAGAACGTCTCCGTGCGCCGCGAGGGCGCGAGCGTGTATCTCACGGCGCTCCTCGGGGCAGACATCTCCCTCTTCGGCGATTGCAATATCGACTATCTCGCAGACGGGGAGATCATCGTCAAGCACGAGCCGTTTACCGCCGTGACTGCGCACCTTTGCGGCGGCGCGACGGAGGCGGAGGACGAGTTCGAGACCGACTGTATCGGCGATATCCTGCTCCACAGCGAGTCGGTGAACGTGACGGACGTCGTATGCGAGACGGGAACGCTCCGCGCCGAGGGTGAGATCAATCTCGGCATCCTCGCCTTAAAGGGCGAAAACGATCTCGTGTCGTTCGAGCGGCTCGTACCCTTCCGCGTGGAGATCCCCTGCGAAGAGGCGGCGTTCAATATGAGCGGCGAGGCGCACGTCTCCGTGGGCGGGGTTGCGCTCCGCGCCGAGGCGGACGAGGCGCGCGGCAAGTGCAAGATCACGGCGGAATTTTCTCTGAACGTAGAGGGGTGCGTGTATGAAGAGGTGTCGGTCGACGGCATCGTGGACGCATACTCCAAGGAATGTAAATTAAAGGTACTGCGCGGCGAGCTCAATAGCTGCGGCGCGGGCGAGATCGTGCGGCTGACCGAGCGCATTTCGGGCAGAGCGGCGCTCTCGGGCACGGTGGATTTCTCCGACGTGTTGCAGGCGGTGACGTTGCAGCGCGCCGAGGCAAACATCGTCAACGGCGAAGACGGCAAGCGCCTCGAAGGCGTGGAGCTTGCAACGCTGCTCGTGCGCGGCTCGGACGGCTCGCACCGCGGGATCGAGATGAGTTTGCCCTTCTCCATCCCCGTACAGGTGGAAGGGGATTGCACGGTAAGCGTGTTTGCGTGCGGCACGGCGGCGCGCCAGAAGCAGGAGGGCGAGATCGAAGTCGAAGCGACGCTGAAAATCACGGTGCAGAAGAGCAAGCACATTCATGCCGAATTCGTAACGGGCGTTGAGGAAGGCGAGCCGATCGTCGAGAGCGACAGCGCGATCAGCGTATTCATTCCGCGCGCGGGCGACGGGCTGTGGGAGCTTTCAAAACAGCTGAACAAGTCCCCCGAAGAGGTCGCCGAGAACAATCCGGACATCGAGTTCCCCGTCAAAGAGGGGCAGCGCGTGATCATCTACCGCAAGAAGAGCCTGAACAAATAATATCGCGAAAATATGAAAACCCTCCCCCGTCGCCGACGGGGGAGGGGATTTTTCTATTCAGTTGTCGGAGTGGAGTTCGCTTCGACTTTTTGAGTTTTCCGATTGATACCGTGCGCGCGGTCACACTTCGGCGCGCCATGTTACTCAGCCGTTATTTTGCCACCCTTGTCAAATGGTACGTTGGTCTGTCCTCCTTTTATCCGAGCTTCACGCTCTGCAAAGAGATGATTTTCATATCGCTGTACCTCCGATATGATAGATTGTCTGAAGACCGTACGACCTTCCGCAGTCTCCCTGTGAGGGCGGACGTTCCGTCCGCATTTCAGTCCGTTGCCCGAAAGAACACTTTCTTAGTACATCGGAGTAAACCTACCTTTTTGAGTTTTTCTGTCCGATAGAGCGTTTTCTTAGTGCATCGGAGTAAACCTGCCTTTTTTGTTTAGGAATAACATTTCATGAAAGTTATTTTCTTTTTGTACCCTTATTATAGCACAGGATTTTCATTTGTCAAGGGGTTTTTCGAAATTTTTTCGGCTTTTCGCAAAATTTTTTTCGACACGGCGCGACAAGGCGGAAGGAAAAGAATTTCGTGAACTTTTATGCTACACCGTTTACTTCGACTTTGAACTCTGGTGTGACCGCCGTAAGAAGGGTCTCTTCCCATTCGTTGTATTTCTTAACGGACGAGCGGTACAGACTGCGTTTTAAGAGGAACACGTCGCAACCGCTCTCCACGCTCTTTTGCATGAGCGATTGAAGCCCCGCGGTGAGATAGTTCTTCGCGTTTTCGAGGTCTTCCGGGGTAGGAATGGGGGTGGAGAGATCTTCCACGGGCGAGGCGGCGCAGCGGTTATACAGCCGTACGCGCACCTCGACGGAGAGCGTCGCCTTGGGCGCGCCGTCCATATTCAGCTCGATCGAGCCGTCGTCCTCGATGACGGTCATCGAAGTGGACTTGCCGTCCTTCTGCACGGTAAACGTGCCGGCGGTGATGTTGCTTTCGAGGAGACTGAACGCAAACGTCTCTTCCTCGGTGAGGAGCGCGACCATCCGTTTGTCCTGAAAGAGCGCCGTCTCCTGCGCGGAATAGACCTTCTCCTTTTCCTCTCCCCCCGAG
>CAMWQK010000019.1 GCA_947176445.1 uncultured Clostridia bacterium
ACGCCGAAAGTACTCAGCGGGACACCGCTCGGGAGGATAGGTAGTTGCCACCTTTTATTGCCCCTTAGCTCAGTCGGTAGAGCATGCGGCTGTTAACCGCAGTGTCGACAGTTCGAGTCTGCCAGGGGCAGCCACAAAAAAGAAGAGCACTCCGAAAGGGAGTGCTTTTCTTTTTGCACTGCTCTCGCAGTGCTGGAACTTTACGAGTCTCCAGTGACGCGATTGGCGCGGTTTTTCAGACACCGCGCAACAATCGCTATTCCGTCGCAGATAAATCTGCTCCTTACGAGTCTGCCAGGGGCAGCCAAATAGGAACGAGTTGAACTCGTTCCTATTTTTTTTGTTCGATTATCATAAGCGGAAAACACAAATAAAGCGGGGGTGCACGATTCGTGCGCCCCCGCGTAAGTTTATGATATTTATTTGTTGTGATCTTTGAATTCGGTGTTGTACAGTTCGTCTTCGTCGAAGTCGAAGATCGGAGCGCCGTTGCGGTCGAACTTGATCTTCATGACGTGAGCGTGGCGGTTATAGTCGAGAAGCGAATCGCCCGTGATATCTTTGTAATCGCGGAAGTGCAGAACGCACAGCTGTTCGCCCTCGTCGCCCTCTACAAAGCAGTTGTGTCCGGGACCGAAGATCTTGCGGCTGGGATCGGTTTTGAACACGGGCTGGGAATGTTTCGTCCAGTTTTCCAGATCCATCGGATCGTCCGATGCGTCCATTTCAAGAAGACCCATGCAGTATTCATATCCCGTCGCGGAAGCGGAGTACCCGACGAAGAGTTTGCCTGCGTGTTTCATAACGGCAGGACCCTCGTTTACGGTTTCGCGCACTTTTTCCCAGCTGTATTCGGGTGTCGATAAGAGCAGAGGTTTTGTTTTGAGCTTCGTGGGTGTTTCAAGCTCCGCAATATACAAGTTGGATACGGGGCGGATCTGTGCCCAGATCGCGTACCACTTGCCGCCCGTTTCAAACACCGTCATATCGAGCGACATATTGTTGAAAGAGACGTTGTCGTCTGCGGTCTTTTCGATCACGCCCGCTTCGATCCATTCGTCGTGCATGGGATCGTCGCCGTTGAGGACGAGCGCGCAGCACTTGATGTTCCAAAGGCTGCCCATGCTCCTTGCAAAATAGATGACCCACTGACCCATGACGTAGTGGATTTCGGGCGCCCAGACGTAGTGAGAAAATTGATTATTTTTGGGACGCTCGTTTTCGGGAAGCGTCCATACGGTTTTGGGAACCGCAGCGGCAATCCCGTTCACGGAATCTGCGCAGGTGAGCTCAATGCGGTCGTATTCGGGATAAGACCCCGTAAAGTAATACGTGCCGTCGGTATGTTTATAGAGATAGGGGTCGGCGCGCAGCGTTACGAGGGGCGACTGATAGTCGCTCCCAACGCTCGGGGAAGAGACGTGCGTATCGGTGGCAATCGTCCGTTCCGTCCCGCTTGCTGTTTTTACCTCGGCGGAAGGGATCGCGCCCGTTTCGGTCACGGCAGACTGTGCTGCGGGCACCTCTGCGGAACTGCTTTCTGCGTCGCCGCCGGAGCAATACAGCGCCGCGCTGCCGAGCGCCAGCGTGCAAGCTAACAGACATGAAAGACCTTTCTTCATGCGATAATCCTCCTTATATACAGTACCATCATAACACAGGTTTCAGAAAAAATCAATAGGTAAATGAGAAAATAATTGATAAAAAACAATAAATATTATTTGTGCTTTTTATCATAAAAAAAGGATATGTATTTTCTTATTTAATTTTCAAGTGCGTATTGACAAACGCGGTTTTTGATGATAAAATTAGCTAAATAGTTTTAATGTGACCGTTTTTGATCGGGAAATGATAAGGAGGATCACATGGGGAAAATCAAATTGCGTCTGGGCTTGATGCTCGGCGCGGCGTGCTTTGCGCTGTCGGCACTGGTTGGTGTCGCTCTGCCCGTAACCGCATCTGCGGACGGAGATACTGCGCCGAGCGCATTCAACGAAAAGCTGGTCGTCAAGTATAACTTAGACGAAACGTCAACGGGCAACGGCGCGAAACTCACGGCGTACAAGTGGGACAGCGACGCGCAGGAGTTCGTCGTCGACGCGAACGCGGCTGCGACCGTGCAGAATACCGTACAGAACAAAAGAGCCGGAACCGTCAGCTCAACGTCCGGCATCGACGGTACGGCTTTACAGTTTACGGGAAGCGCGCATGCAAGGGCGAATTTCCGCCTGCCCACCGGCGCAACGGGCATGACCGTCTCTATGTGGGTGAAGGACGTGAACTCGTACTGGTCGAGCCTCGTGGAATTCTGGAACGGCACGGACGGCGGCAGATTCGGCAAGGGCACCATGCAGGGCAACGGCGGCAGAAGAAACGAGGGCGACGCATGGTCGGCAAACTGCCCTGCGCACAGTTCCGCGACAATTGCTGCGGGTGGCGGCTGGGATTCCTTCGTCATCAAAGTGAACAGTAACGATAACGGTGGCGCTGCGGTCGACCCGATGGTCGCCGACACGTGGTATCAGGTCACGTATGCCTTGACGGCGACCGAGCTGAGAGCATACCGTAACGGCGAATTGAAGCAGACGTTCGACGGGGGAAATTCCGGAGACATTCTTGCTTCGATCATGCGCGCTGTTACGAGCAATAACGGCAAGTTGGGTATCCGTCTCGGTCTCGACGAGAACGACGGCGATATTCTCGATGATTTCCGCATCTATAACGGTGCAATGAGCACGGCGGAAGTGCAGTCGCTCTATGCCGAATATAAAGTCGATTACGATAAGGTCATCGATCTGATTTCGGTTGCTCCCGAATATTACGAGATCGAGGGCGTCGGCTATCCCGATCTGCTGCTCGGCGGAGCAACGTCGGTGAGCGACGGCGCAGGCGGCACGAAGACGGGCATTACGGAGACGGGTGTCACCTATTCCTACACCCCCGTCAGCGGCACTGCGACGACCGCAAAGGACAATACGGGCGTAGCGGTCACGCTCTCCAAGAACGGCATCGAGCGCACCGTCACGGTGAAGTTCCTTCGCAGACTCAACCTGAAGGCTGAGAGTCTTGGCTATCGGCTCGGCGAAGGGGAGCTCATTCCCATCGAGGTTCCCGAAGATCCGAACGAAGATATTATTGTAAAAGTAGCGGCGGGGAGTGATCTTTCAAACGTAGAGGTCCAGGCGACCGTCAAACAGTTTGAAGAGGACAGCAACGCGCAGCACTACACATCGTCGTCTACGTACAGCGCGAGCACGCACACCGCATTGGTGCGCTGCTCTTACAGTGCGTATGCGGGATACGATACGCTCTATACCGTCAAATTCGTAGAGAAGAGCACAACCCCGTTCGATACGATGACTGTTACGGGCGGCATGACCGCTCTGCAACTTACGCAGGCAAGCTTTCAGGAAAATACCGCAAGCGTTGCCGTGGAGAACGTAAGCAGCTTTACGCTGAACGTTTCGATTGCGTCTGCATCGGGCGCACAGCTCGCAGGCGGCGAGACGGAATTGACGCTCACGCAGAGCAATCTCGTCGGCGGCAAACTCGCGATCACGGTCGTCAACGAGAACGGCGGCTCTACCGTCTATTACTTAGTGCCCGTAGCGGCAACGCTGAGCGCGATCTCCATCGCTCCGTATGAGCTCAGCTTTGCGGCGGGAACGACGGAATATACCGTTACGGTGGGCACGGGCGAGGGCGTAAAGGTATACGATGCGCTCACCGCGACCGCGACGGATACAAACGCTACCGTGAGCAAGCGGTACGACAGGACGGAAAATACGATCACCCTCACCGTTACGGCGGCGGACGGTGTGACCGTTCAAACCTACGTAATCAAAATCAACGAGCTCGATAACGACGCAACGCTCTCTAAAATCGAGGTGGGCGGCATCGAGATCGCGGACTTCGATCCCGAAAAGACCGATTATACGGTAAAATATGCGGGAGAACTTCCTGCCGTCACCGTGAAGGCGACTTCGACTGCGGCGTTAGCGCCGAGCGTGGGCGCGGCGGACGCAAACGGCAAAGTGACGATCACCGTCACTGCGGAAAACGGCGCGACCAAGGAATACACGGTGACGCTCGTTAAAATCAGCAACGACGCGTCGCTCAAAAAGCTCCTGCTGAACGGTACGGAAATCACCCTCACGGGCAACACCGCCGAATATCGCGCGCCCCTCGGAACGAGGCTCGAAGCGCTCATCGTAACGGCGGAAACTGCGGACGGTGCGAGCGCCGTTTCCGATGTGGATAAGGACGGGAGCAAGATCGTGATTACCGTCACCGCTGAGGACGGCACGACGGCAACGTACACCGTGAACGTGAACATTACCGCCGATGCAGACGAAGGAGGCGTGACGGAGGACAACAGTCCCAAGCCTGAATCCTCTCTGAACGGGGGAGCGATCGCGGGGATCGTGATCGCGGCGGTCGCTGTGGCTGCGGGAATTGCGGTCGGCGCATGGCTGATCGTGAGAATGATGAAAAAGAAAGCAGTGAGCGGAAATAAGGAAGAGGGGGAAAATCGCGATGAATAAGTCGGGTAAGATCAAGTTCTGTTTCCTGTCGCTACCTTTGATCCTCGCGGCGGTTGCTGCCGTCGGCTGCGGAGAAGAGGAACATACGCACGCGTATTCGTCCGATTGGGCGTTCAATCAGACGGCGCACTGGCATCCGTCCACATGCTCGCACGATGCGAAGGCAAATAAGTCCGAGCATACGTATACGGATACCGTCATCGCGCCGAGCACCACTTCCGAGGGCTATACGCTGCATACCTGCATTTGTGGATATTCGTATACATCTAATTCCGTGGGTGCGCTTCCCCCCGAGTCGGGCGAGCTTCGCTACGACGAGAACGGGCACTGGAACGCCGTACTTACCGGCGAGCAGGTTACGGTGAAGGCGCACGAATACACGGATACCGTCATCGAGCCGACGTGCTCCACGTACGGCTATACAAAACATACCTGTGCCTGCGGCTACTGGTACGCTTCGGGTACGACAAATCCCATTCCTCACACCTATGACGAGGACGTATGGGGACATGACGAGAACGGGCACTGGCATGCCGCACTGTGCTGCAATGCAAAGATCGGCGTGACGGCGCACAACTACACGGAAAACGTGATCCCCGCCGCCGGCGACGACCACGGCTATACCGAATACACCTGCGCGGACTGCGGATATTCCTATCAAGTCCTGGCAGGGCATAGCTATTCGGATACGCTTACGGGCGACGAATACAGCCACTGGCGTCCCGCGACCTGCGCGCACTCGACGGAGCGGGCGGATGTTGCTGAGCACGTGCTTGTGGGTGTGGACAACGTCTGCAAAGTGTGCAATATGACGGTCACACCCCGTCTTGCCTATCAGTTGAGCGCGGATGGGGAATACTACATCGTAACGGGAAAGGGCGGCATCAGAGAGAGCGCGATCGTCATTCCCGATACGTATCGCGAAAAGGAAGTGCGAGAGGTCTCTGCCCGCGCGTTCAAGAATGCGGATATCACTTCCGTCACATTCGGCGCAAACGTGAAAAAGATCGGAATAGAGGCGTTTGCGAACTCTCAGATCGCCGCGGAAATTTCGCTCAGCGGCATCGAAGAGATCGGCGCGAGAGCGTTTGCAGGCACCAAGGTCACGTCCGTGACGCTGGGCGCGTCCCTTGAAAAATTAGGTTATTCGGTGTTCCGCGACTGTGCGGAGCTCGCAACGGCGGAAATTCAGAGCGGTCTCACGATCCTGCCGCCCTACACGTTCGAGAGCTGTTCTTCGCTCGAGAGCGTGACGCTTGCACACAACCTCACGGAGATCGGGGCGCAGGCGTTCCTCGACTGCGTACAGCTTGGTACGCTCGATCTGAGCGCGTGCACGAAGGTCGGTTTTGCGGCGTTCGGCGGGTGCTCGGAGTTTGTTCCTGCGAACCTCAACAGTCTCTCCCTTGCGGAAGAGTATGCGTTCTCCGGCTGCGCGATTGAGACGGTCACGCTGCCTGCGACGCTGACGATGATCGGCGACAATCTCTTCAACGGCTGCGAGGCGTTGCAGTCGGTAACGCTCACGGCAACGGGCATCGGTAAGTCGGCGTTCGAGGGCTGTGTCAGCCTGAGTGAAGTTACACTCAACAACGTTCAGCTCATCGGCGCGAGCGCGTTCAAGGGCTGCTCGAGCCTCAACTCGCTCGATCTGCCGAATTCGGTCATTCGCGTGAGCGAAAACGCCTTCGAAGGTACGGGGCTCATTACGACGGTGAGCGGGATCAAGTATGCCGCAAATGTCGTCATCGGCGCAGAGAGCAGCGTGACGAGCGCTACCCTTGCGGCGGGCACCGTGGGGATTGCCGACGGGGCATTCAGAGAAAACGGCAACTTACAGACGGTTGCGCTCGGAGACGTGCGCTTCATCGGTGTGAGCGCGTTCAGAGAGTGCACCAAGCTGACGGGCGTGACCTTTACGCCGAGCGTGAAGTATATCAGCGCAAACAGCTTCCGTGAGAGCGGGCTCACTTCCGTGACCGTTCCCGACACCGTACTGAGCATCGGCGACAATGCCTTCTACGACTGCAAGGCTCTTATTTCCGCTACGGTGAACGCACAGGAAATCGGACGGTTTGCCTTCTCGTATACGGGTGCGAACCGCACGCTCAATTCGCCCGTCAAGGTGCGTCCTTCTTATGCGAAGCTCGAAACGCTCACGCTGGGCGCGGGCGTGCAGGTGATCGGCAGCAACGCATTCCAGTATGCTCCCATCAAGAACATTACATTGCCCGACGGGGTGACCTCGATCGGCAAGTATGCGTTTGCGCAGACCGATTTTACAAGTATCAACATTCCCGCGTCGGTGACGAGGATCGGGGAATATGCGTTCTACGAGAGCAAGATCACTGCCGCGACCTTTGCCGATACGCAGGGCTGGAAGACGAGCAAGACGAGCCTCTCCCTCGGCACGGACGCGCAGAACGCTACGTACTTAAAGACGACTTATCTCGATATCGATTGGGTAAAGGAGTAACGGGAATATGAAACGTAAAATTACTTTGTTACAGTTGTTGCTTACGGTTATTCTTTCGGTATTGTGCGCATTCGCACTCTTCGGCTGCGGCGAGACAGAGGAGCCGCCGATTCCCGAAGTTAAAGACGTCAAGATTGCCGCCGTTGACGGCAGTTCTTACGGCAAAGCGGGCGCGCTGCACAAGGTCACTTACACCGTGCCCGAGGGCAGTGAAGTCGCTACGTCCGTGAAGATCGGCGACGCATTCGCGACGATGGCGGACTACTCTTACAGCAGCGACGGATATATCTTCTATACCGCGGGCGAATACACCATTACGGTGTACGCCACGAAGGACGGCATGCTCGGCTCCGGCGAGGCAAAGCTCACCGTGCGCGACAGTGCGGCGTCCGTCAGCGACGTGAAGATCGTTGCGGCGGCGGGTGAGACGCTCGGGGAAGCGGGCGCATTGCACGTTCTGACTTACAACGCGGGCGCGAATTGCGATATTCAGGTAGAGATCAAGAAAGGCGACGAGCCTGCGACGGACGTCGTGTTCAACAAGGATTACAATACGCTTCTGTTTGGCTCCGAGGGGCTGTACACCGTGAAAGTCACGGCGACGATCGGCACGGCGAGCAGCAGCGGCGAGGCGCAGATCGAGATCAGCGCACCGAGCGCACCTTCCGTCACGCTCTCGCTCGATAAGAGAACGGTGAAAGAGGACGAGGAAGTTACGCTCAACCATACGGCGACTTATGCGGGCGGTGACGCGCGCGAAGCGGAGACGGTGTCCGCGCTCTACCGCACGAGCAGCAGAGGCACGTTTGCCGAGGCGGATGCCGACACTTACACGGTGAACGGCGACAGATTTACCCCGCACGTTGCGGGCGAGTGGCGGATCGTATATACGGCGCAGGGCAAGAGCGGCGCAACGAGCGAGGCGGAAGCAACGCTCAAGTGCAACCCCGCGGAAGTCTCCCTGTCCCCTAAGACGGCAGTCAGACAGAGAATTCAGACGAATACGGCAACCGACGTCGACTATCTCGTAGAGGGTGCGGCGGATAAGTATACCGTCACGTATAACGTCAACGGAGTAAGCGGTGTCGAGGCGACGAAGGGCGACGGATATTCCGTGCGCGTCGTTGCGGCGAACGTGGACTATTTCACGCTGACCGTTGTTTATACGCACAAGATAGATAGAACGGTTCGGCAGACGGTCGATATCGATCTCTATTCGGTGGGAAGTCTCGCCTATGCGCCCGAGTGGGGCGAAGATCCGTTCGACGGAATGCCCACTGACGTGCTGACGAGTATGGGTCACCAGCTCTATTTCGATGCAAAGACCTGCGGCGGTGCTCCCCGTGAGCTTGGCTATGCCGACGTAAAATACGAGGTCATCGACTCCCACATTACTACCACGAGAGACGGAGGGGCAGCGGTGGAGCTTTTGCGTGCGGGGGACGATGATAACTATCCGTACGTGATCGTGTCCGACTTTGATACCAACGTTGCCACGGGTAACTTCATTTTGAAGATGACGGTGACCGATCCCTATACGGGGTACTCGGCGATTGCTATGAAGCAATTCAACGTTCTTGCTACCACGAACAACAACGCATCTGCGGTGAGGTTCATTCAGAATTACGTAAAAACGCATTCCGATTTCTACACGATGGGAAGCATGAATTTCGAGAACGCAACGTCGGACAGCCGTCAGAATATGGTGCTCACCAAGACGGGCACGATCATACAGCGTTCCAATCCGAGTTGGCCTCTGCATAACGCCGACTACAGCACGGAAAATTCGGACTTTGCGATGATGGATTTTGATACCGCCGCAGCGAACTGCCGCCTTGAATTCAAATTCAAGCTGGTTGCTCCCAACCCCTCGTCGGGCGCGGTTTGGCTCGGGATCGGTGTGAGCACCGGCGCACAGTCGAGCAGCTCGGCAGGGTATCTCGATCTGCACCTCGTTGACGGAAGGCTCGATATCACCAACGGGCTCGGCACGGCGACGGCGCAGTACAGTGCGGTCAGCGCCGACAAGCCGCTTGCAGAGAACGGCACGACGATGTATCTGCGCATCGACCGCAGAGTCAACAACAACGTTGCAGAGTACACGGTCTACGTCAAGGCGGAAGAGAACGCGACGTACCGTCAGTTCTACCGCTGCACGTTCAGCGTCTCCACGACAGCAGGAAGAGCGGGCGCGCCCGTGAAACAGTATCGCTTCACCCACCGCAACGGCGGCGGCTGCTACTCGGTAGAGGACGTGACCATTACCAACTACGACGCATAAGCGTTTGATAAAAATGAAGAGTGGAGAGCGCCGTTAAATACAACGGCGCTCGAACTATAATGTGAACAGGATAAAAGAGGAGAAAATAAGATGCTGTTATACTTTCTCGGATCTTCCGTGACCTACGGCTCGGCGACGAACGGGCGTTCCTTTGTGGAGGAGCTTGCAGCACAGACGAGCTGGGAGTGCGTCAAAGAGGCGGTGAGCGGAACGACGCTCGCCGTGCGGGATGGCGATAACAACTCGTCCTACGTTGCAAGGCTGAAAAATTTCGATAAGGATAGGCGTCCCGCAAAGCTCGTCGTGCAGCTCTCCACGAACGACGCGACGCAGAACGTGCCGCTCGGAAAGCTCTCGGATAGTGAAGCTTACGATGTGAAGACAATCATCGGCGCGATCGAGTTTATTATCTGCTACGCAAGAG
>CAMWQK010000020.1 GCA_947176445.1 uncultured Clostridia bacterium
GAACCCGGGATTGCGCCGTGAGAGGGCGCCGTCTTAACCGCTTGACCACAAGGCCGTATTGAATTGTCACATCTTAAATGCTTAGTGATTATATCATATAAAACGCAATCTTGCAACCGTTTTTATGCCATTTACGGAAATTTTTTATAAAAAAAGACATCCGCCTGTGCCGCAAAGCGAAAAAGTGTTAACCCGCTTTTCGCAGGTGGGTGCGCAGCGATCACGCCTCGGACTTTCCGAACAATGTTCAGACCTCGCCTATCGCGACCGACATACGCTCCCGAATGAATATTGTGGATTACGAATTCTCCGATTTCCGTACACCGCAGGTGTCAATACATATTATACCGCATTCCCCGAAAAAATGCAACTCTACCGCGTGTAAATTTTTACCTGTTACTCACTGAACATCTTGATGAACGTGCGAGCGGCAAAGGACAGGCTCGCATGCGCGGGAAGCGCCAGTCCCACCGCGCGGGAGGGCATTACGGGACGCACGTCCAGCTCGAACAGCGACCCGTCGTTGAGCCGCCGCATGACGTACTCGCGCGGAATACAGCCGATCCCCATGCCCCGCTCGACAAGCCGCTTCATAAATCCCCAGCTGGTCACCTCGATGGCGGGCTGCAACTTGACGCCGAGGCTCTCGCTGAACCGATCGATCGTGCCCCGCGCAACCGTATTCGGTTCGAGAAGAAGCAGCGGATATTTTTGAAGATCCCAGATCGAAAGCTCCTTCCCTTTCAACTCGGAAAAGGCGTTCCCCGCGACGAATATATCGTTTAAGAGCATGATCGTCTCGGTGATCTGCACCTCGTCGTCCTCGGGCGAGGGCAAATTGAGAAACGCGATATCGCAGCGGTTGGTTTTGAGGCTCTCGATCGACTTTGGCGAAGTCTCGGTGAGAAGCTCGAACTTTACCTGCGGATACCGCTTGTGAAACTCGACGATCTTATCTGCAAGGCAATACTGGAAAATCGTCTCGGACGCGCCGATCCGAAGCGTTCCCGTTGCCGAGTTTTTCAATTCGGAGAGGCGATCCTCCGCCTCGTTCAGCTGCTGCAAGGCGAGCTCCACGTCGCGGTAGATGAGCTCGCCGCCCTGTGCGGAGAGCTCCATGCCCTTGTGCGTACGGTTAAAGAGCGGCGTGCCGAGCTGCGTTTCGAGCTGCTTGATCGCCTGCGAAACGGCGGGTTGCGAAATGTATAACTCCTCCGCCGCCTTCGTAAGGCTCCCGCACCGTGCAACCGTATAAAATACCCTGTATAAATCGAGATTGACCATCTTTCCTCCCTACTTTCCAACACAGAATTTGGAAAAGATTTCCGTTATAATTTCCTCTGTCGCCGTCTCGCCGCTCAACGTCCCGAGCTCCGCCCAGGCGCGTTTCAAGTGCTCGGCGTACAGCTCGGGGAACGCCCCGCAGGACACCTCTTTCATCGTCTCCTGAACGGCAATAAGCGCCTGCTCCACGGCGCGGTAATGCCGCTCTTCCATGAGATACAACCCGTCCTGCTCGACGCCGAACCCGCGCTCATACAGCATCGCCCTGAGCTCGTCCAACCCCTCGCCTGTGACGGAAGACAGGCAGATGTCGCAGTCCTCTTTTACGCCGAGATCGCGCTTGGAGCGCACCGTGATGACGGGAACGCCCGCGGGGAATGCCGGCGGGATACCGTCCGACTTCAGATAGACGATGACGTCTGCGGCACGGATCGCCGCCTCTGCGCGGCGAACGCCCTCCCGCTCGATTTCGTCTGCGCTCTCACGCAGCCCCGCCGTATCGGTGAGATGAAAGAGCACGCCGCCGATCTCGATCGTCCCCTCCACGCTGTCCCGCGTGGTTCCCGCGATACTCGAAACGATCGCGCGGTCGTACCCGAGCAGCGCATTGAGGAGCGAGCTCTTGCCCGCGTTCGGCGCGCCGCACAGCGCAACGTGTACGCCCGCCTTGATCTTCTTCCCCTTGGAGTAGCGGGACAGAAGCTCTTTTAAGCCCTCTTCCACGACCGAAAGCCGCTTGAAAATCTCCGCACGGGAGACCTCTGTTAAATCTTCCTCGGGATAGTCCACGTCGGCATCGACGCTCGCAAGGCACTCCTTCAAGAGGTCTTGTAGTCGCTTGCCCTCATTCGTGAGCTTTTCGCCGAGCAACTGATAGCCCGCGCGCACTTGCGATAGGGACTGCGCGGCGATCATCTCCCCAAGCCCCTCCGCGGCGGAGAGGGAGAGCTTGCCGCTTAAAAATGCTCTGCGCGTAAACTCCCCACGCTCGGCAAGCCGTGCCCCGCGCTTCAGGGTCGCCCGAAGAACGCCGCGGGCGATCTCCGTACCGCCGTGGCAGTGAAACTCCACCGTATCCTCGCCCGTAAACGATCTGGGCGCGCGGAAATAGACGCACATGCCGAAGTCGCGGAAGGCATCACAATCGATCTCGCCTGCATACAGAACGTTCGGCTCGTACTCCCCCTTGCGGGAAAACATGTCCTTTGCAATTTCGAGCGCCCTATCGCCGCTCACGCGGACGATGGCAACGCCGCCCGTGCCCTGCGCCGTAGCGATGGCTGATATCGTGTCCAAAGCTCCTCCTATAAGCACAACTGCCGAACCCTCGGCAAATCCCATTCGAATTATAATTTCTGATTATAATTATAGCACGCACGCGCGATAAAGTAAATGCCTTTTACAAAAAAAGAGCGGAAAAATATCTCCGCTCTTCTGATTGTTCAGTTTCCACTGTTTCCGCCGCCGAATTCCGAGAACGGATCGTCGCCGTTTGTGCTTCCCGAATTGCCGTTCGTACTACCCGAGTTTCCCGAGCCTCCGAACTCCGAGAACGGATCGCCCGCAGGGGGCGGATTGTAACCGCCGCCTTGATATCCGCCGCTTGGCTGATTGTATCCGCCATAGCCGCCGTATCCGCCGTTCATGTTGCCGTATTGCTGCTGTGCGCGCGCATACTCCTCCGCACGGCGGCGCATATAGGCGTTGTAATCGACGGGCGTGTTATTACGCACCGCGAACAGCACGAATGCTCGAAACGGGAAAAGCGCACAGAGAACGGTCATGAGAATGGGACTGCGCGCATAGTACTTGCGGAAGAGCGCCATAAAGAGCACAAAGAAGAATACGACCTGCATGATCTGGAAGATATACGAGAGCGCATACACGGGCGTCTCGGCGTCACGCGCCCAGCTGAGACTTGCGGGAACGTCTACATAGTCATAGATGATCGTTCCGTTCTGATTCATCTCGCTGAGGTAAGGCGAAAGGACGATGATGACAACGATATGAAGCGCATTGAGCGCCGCGTAGATGATCTCCCCGAGCATGGCATACAGCCCCGCGCGCTTCATCTTCTGCCCGAAGAAATTCGCCTCCCCCGCGATTTTTCCCGCAAAGTAGGTATTGAGGAAGGGCAGATACCCCATCCACGCGCCCGCAATATTCGCCTTTTTTGCCATCGTCTGCAATGCGGCACCGCCGAGTACGAGTCCCAAAAGCAGGATACCGCCCGCAACGCCGAAACAGATATACAGCTGATTCAGCGTGATTCCCCCCTGCGTGATAGCAAACCCCGACTGTATCGCACTCACCCATTCGAAAAATTCCATGTTGTTAATTCCGCCTCCACATCATATGACGTTAAAATTCCACCTTAACCATCGTCAAGCCCTTTGAGGGCATCGTCTTGGCGAGATACTTTCGCTCACCCGTTTCCAACGCCTTCAAAATGCCCGTATCCTTCCCGCACCCGACGGCAAACAGCTCGCCCGCCAGAATGCGCACCATGTTGTATAAAAATCCGTTGCCCCTCACGGTGATTGTATAGATCGCCGCTCCGTCTTCCGTTCGCTCCTCTACCTTGACTTCGTAGAGCGTGCGCACGCTCGTCTTCGAGGTGTACCCCGCCGCACGAAATGCCGCAAAGTCGTGCTCGCCGACAAGGAGTTTTGCCGCCTCGCGCATGCGCTCCAAAAGCGGCTTGAACTCCAATCGCACCGCATACCGTTCGAAAAGAGGCAGCTCCGTCTCCGCATAGTAGGCGGTATAGCGATACGTCTTTTGTTTCGCCGCGCGGGTGATATCGAAGCTCTCCTCTACCGCAGCACTCCTTAAAACGCGCACGTCTTCGGGAAGCTTTGCGTTGAAGCACTCGCGGAGCTTTTCCGCGGGGATCGTCGTATCTGCCGAAAGCTCGCAGACCTGCCCGAGCGCGTGAACGCCCGCGTCTGTTCTGCCGCTTGCGGTGACTTTGGTCTCTGCCTTGAAAATTTCGCGCGCAGCGTCCTCCATCACGAGCTGGACGGTGCGAAGTAAGCCCTGTTTCTGCCAGCCGCAAAAGTGCGTTCCGTCGTAACTTACGGTGAGAAGATACTTCATATCGCCCTCACGAGGTAGATGCGCATGAGCACAACGCCCGTAACGAGCGCCGCTCCGAGAAGGAACGCGATGAGATCGCGCCAGCCGAATTTTAACTTCTTATATTTTGTACGGTTTTTGCTGCCCATATAACAGCGCGCGTCCATTGCATCGCCCAGATCGTCCGCACGGCGGAACGCCGAAAGCAGGAGCGGTATAAGAATGGGAATGATCGCCCTTACGCGCTTGATGAGCCCGCCCGTCTCAAAGTCCGCCCCGCGCGCCTTCTGCGCGTTCATGATGCGCTCCGTCTCGTCCATGAGAATGGGGATAAACCGCAGCGCAATACTCATGATGAGCGCAAGTTCGTGCACGGGCAGTCTGATCCATTTGAGGGGAGTGAGCAGGCTCTCGATGCCGTCCGTTAAAGCGACGGGCGTCGTCGTATACGTGAGGAGTGACGAGCAGGTGACGAGGAGCAACAGCCTGATGACGAGGAATGCCGAGAAGATCAGCCCCTCTTTCGTCACGCTGAATATCCCCCACGTCCAGTATACCGTCTCGCCGTGATAGAACAGCGTGTTGAGAAGTGCGGTGAATACAATGAGAAAGGCGACCGCGCGCACCGAGCGGAGCACTTTTCTTGCGGGCACGTGCGAGGCGATGATAATCAGCACGAGCACGAACAGACACGCGCCCAGCCCCACAAAGTTCTTGGCAAGAAAGATCGCCGTGATGTACGCGATCAGAAAAAGAATTTTCAGCCGCGGATCGAGCCGATGCACGAAGGAATCCACGGGATAAAATTGTCCGAATGCAACGTCCTTTAACATATTCTAACTCACGGTGCAAGGAAAACCACGCTTTTCCGCAGCACGCCTCAATTTGCCAAAAACCTTTGGCTTGTTGTTTATTGTTGTACTTTGAGAGTTATTCAAGCTCAGCTAATAATGCAATTTTCCTCGAAGGATTTGTTTTGTGTCTTTGAAAACAAATCCTTCGAAAAAACTTTCAACGTCTTAGTGCGAGAACGCTTCTGATAAAATCTTCCGTCGTAAAGTCGCAGGAAATCTCGACGCCGCGCGCCTTTAACGCCGCACACAGCTTTGCCGTAAGCGGCACGTCCAGCCCGAGCGATAAGAGTTCTTCCGAGTGCGCGAACAGCTCGCTCGGCGGCAGAACGTATTTAATCTCGCCCTCCGAAAAGACGGCGGCACGCGTGCAGTTTTCCGAGATCTCGTCCATATCGTGCGAGACGATGACGACCGTCTTGCACCACTCCCTGTGCAGCTTGTGGAGCAGCTCCATGATCTCCCGCTTGCCCAAGGGATCGAGCCCCGCCGCGGGCTCGTCGAGTACGAGCACTTCGGGACGGGTCACAATAACGCCCGCGATCGCAACGCGCCGCTTCTGCCCGCCCGAGAGGTCGAAGGGCGATTGATCCTTGATCTCCTCATAATTGAGCCCGACGATTTCGAGCGCGTCTTTGACCGCCGCCTCGATCTCCTCCGCCTTGGGCTTCTCCTTAGCAAAGTTCTTATAGCCGAATGCAACGTCGTCCTTTACCGTCTCGGCAAAGAGCTGCGCCTCGGGGTACTGGAACACCATGCCAACCTTGCTGCGAAGGGCGCGAAAGTCCGTCTTTTTATGCGTGAGGTCGAACTCGCCAACGGTGAGCACCGTCTTGGGCGGCAGGACTTCCCCCTTCTTCGGCTTTTTGGGCTTGTATTTTTTCATAGAGGACGGTACGCGAATGAGCGCGTTCAGGTGCTGCACGAACGTGCTCTTGCCGCTTCCCGTGTGCCCTAAGATTCCGAAAAACTCCCCTTCCTCAATGGTGAGCGAGATGTCTTTGAGCGCCTTGGACGCAAAGGGCGAGCCCGCATTGTAGGTATAACTTAAATGCTCTGCTACGATACGCACTTTGCAATCTCCTCCGCGAGTTTTTCATAGTCGAGCGTATCGGGAACGTCCATTCCGCCCGCCTGCAACTGCTTGCAGATATAGCCGATACGGGGCAGAGCGAGATTGTAGGTGATGAGCTCCTCGTGCCGCTCAAAGATGTCGGCAGGCGTGCCCTCCATGACGATCTCGCCCCTGTTCATGACGATCGCACGGTCGGCGAGCAGCGCCTCCTCCATGAAGTGCGTGATAAGAACGACCGTCATCCCCTCTTCCTTGTTGAGGCGGGTGACAACGTCGATGATCTCCCTTCTGCCGCGCGGATCGAGCATGGCGGTGGATTCGTCGAGGATCATGACCTTGGGTTTGAGCGCGAGCACGCCCGCGATCGCAATGCGCTGCTTCTGACCGCCCGAGAGGCGCGTGGGCGTGGAATGACGGAACTCCTCCATGCCGACGGCTTTAAGCGCGAAATCGATGCGCTTTCCGATCTCCTCGCGGGGAAGCCCGATGTTCTCCGCACCGAACGCAACGTCGTCCTCCACGATGGCGGCGACCGTCTGATTATCGGGGTTCTGGAACACGATCCCCACTTGCTTGCGGATGGTATACAGGTTTTTATCCGTCATGGGCGTGCCGAACACGGTAATTTCGCCTTTATCTGCGGAGAGCAATCCGTCCGTCAAACGGGCGAGCGTGCTCTTGCCGCTCCCGTTGTGCCCGAGAACGGCGACGAATTCCCCCTCTTTGACGGAAAAATTTAAGTTTTTGATGGCAAACGCGCCGTCCTCCGAATAGGAGAAATCGACGCCCTTAAATTCGATTGCGTTCATTCCTGTATTTTCCATTGAATTTCACCTTGTATTATACCAAACCCGATTATTTTTTACAATGAAAACGCTGTGAAAAATAAGAAAAATTAAATACGGTGCGTAAAAAACAGCCGTGCATAAATCGCACGGCTTGTTTATTTCTCTTTATTCTTCTTCCATGCAGTGCTTCATGGGGTAGATTGCCTTCGGGAGCCACTTCACGCCTTTGAGCGGTCTGCCGCGCGTCGAGGTGATATCGATGGGGATATCTTCCGTGTTGATCTCGACCCACTCGCCCGTCTCCGTCTCCACCGCGAGCGAATAGGGAATGGTGACGTAATCGGCAAAGATGACCTTGTCGTCCCCCTTGAGCGAGGTGATCATTACGCCCTTTCTGTACCGCGGGAGCGAGTCCACCGTGCCGACGATGATACGCTTATACCGTCCGCCCGAGACGCCGACGAGGATCTCTCCTTCGCCGAACGTCTGTACGGCAAAGATGACCTCGTCCTTTTCTTTGAGGTTCATGCCCTTGACGCCGCCCGCAACTCTGCCTTGGAGCGGGATATCGTCCATCCGCGCATTCAGGCACATACCGCCGCGCGTAACGAAGAAGAGCGTCACGTTGTCCTTCTCTTCCTCGGTCGCCTCGCAGGGCTGTACGGACAGAAGCTCGTCCTTATCGTTGAGGCGGATTCCGGGGAACGCATTCTTGTTCACGTTGTATTCACTCATCGCCGTCTTTTTGATCATGCCCTGCTTGGTGATGAACAGGAGATCGCGCTCGTCGCTCATCTTGGCAACGCCGACGGGATACTCGCCCTTCACGCTCTCTTCCACCAGATCGGTGAGTTTAAGTCCGTCGTCGACAAAGCGGCGCATTGCGTCCTGCGGGTAAAATTTATAGCAGTTGCCGAGGTTGGTAAAGAGCAGCGTCGGCTCGTCGGAGACGACGGGCAGCTCCCATACGGGCAGCGCCTGTTTCTTCGTCTTTTCGGTGAGGTGCTTGTTCGCCGAGGCAAAGTTCTTGTTGTTGACGCATTTGAGGCGATGATCCGCCGTCATGAACAGTCTGCTCTGTACGCCCGGCTCGCGGATATCGCCGCGCTCCGCCGCCGCCTCTTCCTCCGTAAAGCACAGGGTAGACTTTCTCGCCATCTTGTACTTCTTCTTGATTTCGAGCAGCTCCTCTTTGACGACCTGTAATTGCAGTCTGTTGCTTGCGACGATTGCCTGCAACTTCTCGATGAGCACTTTGAGCGCCTTTAACTCCTCTTCGAGCTTGTACACTTCGAGGCGGGTGAGCCGAGCGAGGCGCAAATCGAGGATCGCCTGCGCCTGCCGATCGGAGAGATTGAAGCGGTTGCGCAGTTTTTCGCGCGCGTCCGCAACCGACTCCGCCTTCTTGATGATCGCAACCACCTCGTCGATATTGCGCACCGCGACGATGAGCCCTTCCAAAATATGGCAGCGCTCCTTCGCCTGATTGAGGTCGAACCGCGTGCGGCGAAGCACGACCTCGCGCTGATAATTGACGTAGTAGCGGATGATGTCCATAAGCCCCATGAGCATGGGCTTTCCGCCGGCGATCGCGACCATGTTCATGCCGAACGTCGTTTCGAGATCGGTATATTTATACAGATATTTCAGAATCTCGGCGACGTCGGCGTCGCTGCGCACCTCTACGACGGCGCGCATGCCCACACGGTCGGACTCGTCGGAGACCTTGGTGATGGCGGCGAGCTCGTCCTTCTTCTCCTCTCTCAGCTCGGCAATGCGGCGAAGCAGCGCGCTCTTGTTGACCTGATAGGGAAGCTCGGTGATGACGATGTTCTTTTTGTTGGGGGTATCCCCTTCCTCTACGCGGATCTTCGCGCGGAGCGTGATGCGCCCCTTGCCCGTCTTATACGCCTGATTGAGTTCGTTGGCAATGATGTAGCCGCCCGTGGGGAAGTCGGGAGCCTTGATATAGCTGAGCATCTCGTTGAGGCGAATGGTCGGCTTGTCGATATACGCGACGACGCCGTCGATCGTCTCCCCGAGGTTGTGCGGCGGAATGTTCGTTGCAAGTCCGACGGCGATACCCGAAGCCCCGTTTACGAGCAGGTTGGGGAAACGCCCCGGAAGCATGTCCGGCTCCTTCAACGAGTCGTCGAAGTTGAGCGAGAACGGAACGGTGTTCTTATCGAGATCGCGCAGAAGTTCGAGGGCGAGCGGCTCGAGCCGCGCCTCGGTATAGCGCATTGCCGCGGCGGGGTCGCCGTCTACCGAGCCGAAGTTACCGTGCCCGTTGACGAGCGTTCTGCCCATGTTGAAGTCCTGCGCCATGCGCACCATCGCGTCGTATACCGAAGAGTCGCCGTGCGGGTGGTATTTACCCATGCAGTCACCGACGATACGCGCCGACTTCTTGTGCGGCTTATCGGGCAGCAAGCCCATCTCGTGCATCGTATATAGAATTCTGCGCTGGACGGGCTTTAAGCCGTCCTCTACGCGGGGAAGTGCTCTGTCGAGAATGACGAACTCCGCATACGGGAGCATGGAGGAGGGAAGCACTTCTTCGAGCGGCGTTACGAACAGATTGCCCTTAGGCTCGGGGAT
>CAMWQK010000021.1 GCA_947176445.1 uncultured Clostridia bacterium
ATATGTTCTACTACGGGCGTGAGCTCTACTACAACCGCCTGTACACGGAAGCCATCGCCGTGCTCGGAGAATCGCTCACGCAGGACGGCTGGTACGTCAACAAGATCGAGGCATGCAAAGTCCTCTCCGCTTGTCATCTTGAAAGAGGCAATAAAAAGAGCGCGCTTGAAGCGCTCCTCAAAAGTTTTTTATACGGCGAGCCGCGGGCGGGCGTTCTTTGCGAGATCGCAAAAATTTACCGCTCGGAGAAGAGACTGCGCGAGGCGGCGTTCTGGTATGAGAGCGCGCTCCGTTGCCGCAGTCACGTATCGGAGGGCGACTTCGAAAATACAAGCGACCTCACAATGACGCCGCTCTTGGAGCTTGTATGCTGTTACTACGATTTGGGCGATAAAGACCGCGCCATTTTCTGGCATAAAAAATCGGAGGAATGCGACGCTGCGCACCCCTCCGTTGTGTTTAACCGTAAATTTTTTACAGGTCAAGGTTTATTAAGTTAAAGCTTTCCAACTCACGGTGCAAGGAAAACCACGCTTCCCACTTTTCCCGAACGGGAAAAGTGAATAATGCCGAAAATTTTCAAGGCGGATCCACTCCGCCGTTAAGAAAATTTACGACTTTAGCAATCACGACGTTTCTTTGCACTACGATCGGCACTTCCAGTTTGTGCCGCAGCCCGTGGAGGCGCAAACCTCTCGCGCCTGTGGCGCGACAAGTGCCGAGGCAAAGAAATGTGTGAACTTCTCATTCCCATTCGATCGTTGCGGGGGGTTTGCTCGTGATGTCGTAAACAATTCTGTTCGCGTGCTTGACCTCGTTGGTAATGCGGGTGGAGATCTTTTCGAGTACGTCGAACGGGATGCGCGCCCAATCCGCCGTCATCGCGTCCACACTCGTCACGGCGCGAAGCGCGATCACGTTCTCATAGGTGCGGAAATCGCCCTGTACGCCCACCGTCTTGCTGTTGGTGATCACGGCAAAGTACTGCCAGATCTCGCGGCTGAGCCCCGCCTTTGCGATCTCGTCGCGGAAGATATAGTCGGCGTCGCGCAGCGTTTCGAGCTTCTCGCGCGTGACCTCACCCATAATACGAATGGCAAGTCCCGGACCGGGGAACGGCTGACGCTGTACGACGTTCTCGGGCAGCCCCAACTCCGTGCCCACCCTGCGTACCTCGTCCTTGAAGAGATCGCGTAAGGGCTCGATGAGCTCCTTGAAGTCGATCACGTCGGGAAGTCCGCCCACGTTGTGGTGCGACTTAATGACCGCGCTCTTGCCCTTTCCGCTCTCGATGACGTCGGGATAGATCGTGCCCTGCACCAAGAAGTCCACCTTGCCGATCTTCTTCGCCTCCGCCTCGAACACCTTGATGAACTCCGCGCCGATGATCTTGCGTTTTTTCTCGGGATCGGACACGCCCTCGAGCTTCTTCAAAAAGCGCTCGCTTGCGTCCGCCTTGATGAGGTTCATTTTCAGCCCGTCCTTAAATACGGACATGACCTCATCCGCTTCGTACTTGCGGAGCAGTCCGTGATCAACGAACACGCATACGAGCTGACTTGAGACCGCCTTATGAATGAGCGTCGCCGCGACGGCGGAATCTACCCCGCCCGACATGGCGCACAGCACCTTTTTATCGCCCACGCGCGCCTTAATGGCGGCGACCTGCTCTTCGACGAAATTCTTCATCGTCCAGTCGCCCTTTGCCTTGCAGACCTCGTAGAGGAAGTTTTCAAGCATCTTATTGCCGTATTCGGAGTGCACCACCTCGGGGTGGAACTGAATGCCGTATACCCGCGCCTTGTCGCTCCCGAATACCGTCACGGGGCAGCTCTCCGTCGTTGCGAGTACGTCGTATCCCGCGGGCACTTCCGTAACGTGGTCGGTATGGCTCATCCAGCAGATACTCTCCTTGGGAATATCCTTGGAAATGGGGCTGTCTTTTAAGAACGTGAACGAGCGCTTGCCGTACTCGCTCGTTGAGGCGTGCTCGACCTTTCCGCCGAGCGTGTATGCGATGAGCTGGCAACCGTAACAGATACCGAGCACGGGAATTCCGAGATCGAAAATCGCCTTATCGACGTGGGGCGAACTTTCGTCGTACACGCTGTTCGGACCGCCCGTGAAGATGATACCGATCGGGTCGTATTCTTTGATCTCCTCAATCGTCATATCGCAGGGCTTCAAGTCACAATAGACTTTCAGATCTCTTACCCGCCGCGCAATGAGTTGATTGTACTGCCCGCCGAAGTCGAGCACGAGAACTCTTTGGTGTTGCATGAATTACTCCTTTTATCAATTCCTTTTTGGAAAAAACGCCCGAAATGGGCGTTTTTATTGTTAGTTTCTCGAAGAATAGTTGGGCGCTTCCTTGCTGATGGAGATATCGTGAGGGTGGCTCTCCAAAAGCCCCGCGTTGGTGATGCGCACGAACTCGGAGTTCTTTCTCAAGTCCTCGATCGTCGCCTTGCCGCAGTATCCCATGCCCGAGCGCAAGCCGCCCTTCATCTGATAGATGATGTCGGATACGCTGCCGCGGTACGGCACTCTGCCCTCCACGCCTTCGGGTACGAGCTTCTTTGCGTTCTCCTGGAAGTATCTGTCCTTAGAACCCGCCGCCATAGCCGACAGCGAACCCATACCTCTGTACACCTTGAAGCTTCTGCCCTGATACAGTTCGATCTCGCCGGGGCTCTCCGTCGTGCCTGCGAGCATCGAGCCGATCATGACTGCGCTGCCGCCCGCCGCGAGGGCTTTGACGATATCGCCCGAATACTTGATGCCGCCGTCCGCAATAATGCGCTTGCCGTGCTTGTCCGCCGCCTCCGCGCAGTCCATGACCGCCGTGAGCTGGGGAACGCCGATACCCGCAATGACGCGCGTCGTGCAGATCGACCCGGGTCCGATACCGACTTTTACGATATCCGCGCCCGCCTTGATGAGCGCCTCGGTTGCCGCCGCCGTTGCGACGTTGCCCGCAATGAGGGGAAGGCTCGGATAAGCCTTCTTGATCTCCGTGACCTTCTGCAAGACCATCTTGGAATGTCCGTGCGCGGTGTCGATCGCGATCACGTCTACCTTTGCCTCGACGAGCGCCGCAACGCGCTCCATCGTATTTGCCGCCGTACCGACCGCCGCCGCCGCAAGCAGTCTGCCGTTCTTATCGCGTGCGGAGTTGGGGTACTGGATGGCTTTTTCGATATCCTTAATGGTGATGAGCCCTTTTAAGTATCCGTTCTTGTCTACAATGGGAAGTTTTTCGATCCTGTGTTTGCCGAGAATCTTCTGCGCGTCGTCGAGCGAAGTGCCGACGGGCGCGGTCACGAGGTTGTCCTTCGTCATGACGTTCTCGATCGGCTGATCGTAGTTCGTCTCGAAACGGAGATCGCGGTTGGTGAGAATTCCCACGAGTTTGCCGCCCTTCGTAATGGGCACGCCGCTGATACGGTAGCGCTCCATGAGCGAAACCGCGTCTCTTACGAGGTTCTGCGGCTCGAGGAAGAAGGGATCGGTGATGACGCCGTGCTCCGAACGCTTCACCTTGTCTACCTCTTTCGCCTGATCTTCGATGCTCATATTCTTGTGAATGATGCCCATACCGCCCTCGCGCGCCATCGCGATCGCAAGACGGCTCTCCGTAACGGTATCCATCGCCGCGGAGATGATGGGAATGTTCAGCGTAATCCCGTCCGTCAGCGTCGTGCGAAGATCGACGTCGCTGGGCAGAACGTCGGATGCCTGCGGAATCAAGAGCACATCGTCAAACGTCAGTCCTTCCTTAATAATTTTACTCATTCGAAATCCTCCAAGAATTTTTTCACATTTTTCAAATCTGTATTTTCGCCGTCGAACTTTTCCGAAGTATCCAACACCGTCGCAAGCTGTTTGCAGAAGTCCTTGTCCTCTGCCCGCCGCGCCTCTACCGCGAGCGAGATGACCGCGTTGTATTCGGGAAAGCTCCCGTCTGTTTTTTCAATCGCAAATCCGATGACCGCAACCTTTTCCTCATCCGTCACCGCAAGGTGATACTTCGCGCACGCCGAAGAGGAATAGATATACGCCGCAAACGTTCCCGTCGTGTTCGTATTCTCATACGCGCCTGCGGACTCGTCGCGCGCCTTGCAATAGTCGGCAAAGTCCCCCCGCGCCATGAGCTCGTCGAACCGCTCGTCCGCCTTCTGATAGCTCCCGTTTGCAAAGCTGACTTCCGCCGCGAGGGCGAGATAACCGAGATCGTCCGACCGCGTATACGCCTCGTAGGCATAATCCGAGCTCATCCCGTCCATACCGAGCGACGCGGTGAAGTTCATCATCGTCACAGGCGCGGCGAGCGAGAGGATCCCGAACACCGCCAGAAAGACGACGCATGCCGCTAAAAACGTGATGAGTGCGGTTTTGAGAATGAGTTTTTTCATCTGTGCGTGATCCCGTCCGAATTTGTCTTTTGATATTCTTTGTATTGTAACATAAATGCAAAAAAAAATCAACTGCGGGGAGCGAAAAAGTTGACGTTTTTGCAAAAAAAGTCATCTCATGCGCATAAAAGTCATATCTTAGAGCATGAAAAAATCAATCTTTGCCATCTCTCTCCTCTCACTTCCCCTCATTTTCGCGACGGGCTGCGCCGAATACGACTACACGCAGCATTTGAGCGAAGCGCGCAGCGACATCTTCCGCGCCGAGACGGACGAATTCACCTTCACGCTCTTCTGCGTGGAGCGCGAATACCCCTACCTCGCCGACGGCATCGCCTGCGATAAAACAAGCCGCGTGGAGATCGTGCTCGCGCCCGTGCAGCCGATCAC
The DNA here is from genome assembly GCA_947176445.1 of uncultured Clostridia bacterium. GTDB lineage: Bacteria > Bacillota > Clostridia > Christensenellales > Borkfalkiaceae > Gallimonas. The sequence goes on from CAMWQK010000021.1 coordinate 4,806, forward strand.
CGAGGACTTCACCGTGAATATCGACGGTGCGTACGGCGGCGACATGTCCTTTCGCAACACCTCGGGCGACTACTTCTATTCGCAGAGCATCGAGACCTTCCCCGTCTCTTCCGTCTCCGTCACTCTGAACTGGGGCGAGGAAGTGCGCGAATTTACCGCAACCTCCGTCAAGAACGAGAATACGATCTCTGTTCAAGGCGCGCTCTCCGCCGCGACGAACGCCGAAAAAGAACTGCTCTCCGCGATGACGCAGAACGGCGAATTTTACGGGGAGTTCTACGTGCGGCTTCTGCGCCGCGACAAGAATTACTACTACGTGGGCATTATCGACAAGACGGGAAAGACCGTCTCGCTCCTGCTCGACGCAGAGAGCGGCGAGGTGCTCGCCCGTCGGGAATCCGACCTCCGCTGACGAGGTCGCAAAAGGTTGACCGCTCCCCTCCTTTGTGGTATAATGTGAACCGCAAAACCCGCACAGGAGGAACGAAAGATGAAGACGTTGCGCAAAGTGTTAATCATCGTGCTTGCGGTATTTCTTGCGCTCGTCTCCTTTTTAAGCGCGCTCGTTCTCTCCCTCCTCATCGCCGAGGACGCGTGCGAAAACTATGCGCGCATTCTCCCCTCCTATGCAAAGACAAACATTGCGGAAACGCTCGAAAAAGAGGAATGGACGGAGGAGGATTACGCGCTCTTATACCTCCAAACAGGGCTTGCGCGCGAACCGCTCGACGCGCTGAAATCGCACCCTGAGAAGATCCTTGAATTTCAGGACGCGCTCTTCTACGAGGGCGTCCTCGGTCATATCGACGCTGCCGTCACCACCCCGCACGACTACCTCGAAGGCTACTTTGCACCCATCGCGCCCCTCAAAGACGGCGACGTGCTCGTGACCTCGTCCTGCCACACCTACGGCTGGCGGAACGGACACGCGGCGATCATCGTCAATGCGCAGAAGGGCTTGCTCCTCGAATCGGTCGCACCGGGAATCCTCAGCGGCGTCTCCGACCTTACATGGTTCCGCCATTCGAGCAACTTCATCGTGCTCCGCATGAAGGACCTGACGGATACGCAGCGCACGGAAATCGCCACCTCCGCCCTCGAACATCTGCACTATATCCCCTCCTCCCTGACAGTTGGAGTTTTCTCCGACAAAGACCAAGGTTTTACGCCCGAAGCCACGCACTGTGCACACCTCGTATGGCAGGCATACAAAAACTTCGGCTACGACATCGACCGTGACGGCGGGAACATTGTCACCGCGCACGACATTGCAACAAGCCCGCTCTTCGAAGTCGTTCAGGTATACGGGTTCGACGTGGATAAACTATGGTAAAAATAAAACCGCCGCCGTTCGCAAGGAACGGCGGCTTTTTTTAATTCATATATTCCGTTAGGATTTGATTTTGCACGTAGAGATATTCGTCTTTTATCCTCGTGATATCTCCGTCCTCTGAGAGATAGTCCCTTGTCTTTTCGTACGCCTTTGCAAAGTCCTCTTTCCAGTCGGTGCCGAACGCCTTCTTGTATTCCGTAGCGGAAATCCCGTAGACGGTGCGAAGCGCCAACATGATAAACTCAAACTTTGCGTCCTCTTTTTTCACGTCCTCGCTCTCGATGACGGGCAAAAAGCCCGAAAGCAGACACTTCATATACTCGTCGAGATTGAACGTATTCGTAAACCGCTTTCCACAGCAGAACGAGCTTGCGGAGAGCCCCATGCCGATATATTCGCCGCGCTTCCAATAGTTGAGATTGTGCTTGCTCTCGTACCCCTTCTTTGCAAAATTGCTCACCTCGTAGCGGCGGTATCCCTTCTCTTTGAGGAGCGAATAGGCGTAGTCGTAAACTTCCGCCACCTCGTCCGCATCGGGCAATTCGCCGTTTAAGTAGTCGGTATAGATGGGCGTGCCGTCCTCGGGCGTCAGCGCATACAGGGAGATATGCTTTGCGCCGCTTCCCGCCGCGACCTCGATCGTCTTGCGCACGTCCTCTTTGGTCTGCCCCTTCAAGCCGATCATGACGTCGGCGGAGAAGTTCTCGCCTTTGAGAAGCGACGTCGCGTACAGATAGTCGCGCACGGTGTGAATGCGGGCGAGCTCTTCGAGCTGGGAATCGATCGCCGTCTGTAAGCCGATGGAAAAGCGGTTGATCCCCGCGCGCTTGTAGGTTGCGATCTTCTGCTCGCTCACCGTGCCGGGGTTCATCTCGATGGTGATCTCGGGGTTCTTCGCAAGATGAAAACACTTCTTGATCTGGTTCATCGCCCCGTAGATGTACTTCGGATCGACGACGGAGGGCGTCCCCCCGCCAAAATACACGGTATCGAAGGTCATCTTTTCGAGCTGTTTCCCGCGCATTTCGATCTCTTTATACAGGCACGCCATATACGCCTCGGCAAACCCGAGCTTATCGGGAAAGGACGTAAAGTCGCAATACGTGCACTTATGTTTGCAAAACGGAATGTGTATGTAGATACCCGCCATCTCACTCTCTCCAAATATATTTTTCCAGATCAACGTAGCCGTCGGTTACTTCTACGCCCTCATCACGAAGCAGCTTTGCCTGCACCTCGACGCCGCCGAACGCAAACGCGGGCGCAAGCCTTCCCTCTCGGTTGACGACCCTGTGGCAAGGGGTTACGACGGGTTCGGGATTGCGGTGCAGCGCATTCCCCACCTGCCGAGCAGCGCGCGGACGCCCGATCGCACGGGCGATCTGCCCATACGTTACCACCTTCCCCTTGGGAATTGTTTTCAGATATGCGTACACGCTTTCGTAAAAGTTCATCAAAATCTGTTTAGTCCTTATTTGTTTTGAGTATTTCCATGAAGACTTCGCTCGGCACTTCCACCGAGCCGACCTGACGCATGCGCTTCTTGCCCTCTTTCTGCTTTTCGAGCAGCTTCTTTTTCCGCGTGATATCGCCGCCGTAGCACTTGGCAAGCACGTCTTTTCTGACCGCCTTCACCGTCTCGCGGGCGATGATTTTGCCGCCGATCGCCGCCTGTACGGGAATCTCGAAGAGCTGGCGGGGAATTGCCTCTTTCAGATTTTCGCACAGCGTTCTGCCCCGCTGATAGGCGCGATCCTCATGCACGATGAGAGAGAGCGCGTCGCAGATATCGCCGTTGAGCAGAATATCCAGCTTGACGAGCTTGCTCCGCTCGTACCCGACCACCTCGTAATCGAAGCTCGCATATCCCTTGGTGCGGGATTTGAGCTCATCGAAGAAGTCGTAAACGATCTCGTTGAGGGGGAGCCTATATTCGAGCTTGACGCGGTGCGCGTCGAGATAGGTCATATCCTTGAACACGCCGCGCTTGTCCTGACAGAGGTCCATGATGGGACCTAAATAGTCGGGCGGGGAATAGATCTCCGCCTTGACGATGGGCTCTTCCATATAGTCGATATCGGAGGGCGAAGGCAGGTGCGAGGGGTTGTCCACGTACAGCTCGCTGCCGTCCGTCTTGTGCACGAGATAGGAGACGGAGGGCGCGGTCGTAATGATATCGAGATTGAACTCCCGCTCGATCCGCTCCTGAATGATCTCCATGTGTAAAAGTCCCAAAAATCCGCAGCGGAACCCGAAGCCGAGCGCGACCGAATTATCCGGCTCATAGATGAGCGCGGCGTCGTTGAGTTGCAGCTTCATGATCGCCTCTTTGAGGTCGGAAAAGCGGCTGCCGTCGAGCGGGTAAATGCCGCAGAACACGACGGGCTGCACCTTTTTATAGCCGGGGAGCGGCTCCTTTGCGGGCGCGAGCGCGCTCGTCACGGTGTCGCCCACGGCGATCTCGCGGATATCCTTGATACTCGCCGCAATGTATCCGACCTCGCCCGCGGTGAGACAGTCCTTGGGTTGAAGCCCCGGGGCAAACGCACCTACCTCGGTCACGTCGTACGTGCGGTCGGAGAGGAAGGTCTTGACCGTATCCCCCACCTTGACGCTCCCGTCCTTGATGCGCACGAACAGGATAACGCCCTTGTAATTATCGTAATAGCTGTCGAAGATGAGCGCGCGGAGGGGCGCTTCCGTATCTCCGTCGGGCGGCGGCACTAACTTTACGACCGCTTCCAAAATATCGCGGATGTTCGTGCCCTCCTTTGCGGAGACGCACGGGCAGCCTTCGGCGACGAGCCCGATGACGTCCTCGATCTCCTGCTTGGTCTCCTCGATCTGCGCCGCCTGCAAGTCGATTTTATTGATGACGGGCACGATTTCAAGGTAGTTTTCAAGCGCAAGATAGACGTTGGCGAGCGTCTGCGCCTCGATGCCCTGCGTCGCGTCGACAACGAGCAATGCGCCCTCGCACGCGGCGAGCGAACGGCTGACCTCGTAGGTAAAGTCCACGTGCCCCGGCGTATCGATGAGGTTGAATTCGTACTCGTTGCCGTCGAGCGCGGTATAGTACATTCTCACGGGCGTGAGCTTGATGGTGATCCCCCGCTCGCGCTCGATATCCATACTGTCGAGCAGCTGATCCTCCATGTCGCGCTTACTCACCTGCCCCGTGAGCTCCATAATGCGGTCTGCAATGGTGCTCTTGCCGTGGTCGATAT
>CAMWQK010000022.1 GCA_947176445.1 uncultured Clostridia bacterium
ATTTACAGGCAATCAGACGCTATCAGGAAGCGGGCGGGATCTTCGTCGTCTGCACGGGGCGCATGCTGAGTTCCATTCTGCCCGCAGTCAGAAGAATGGGGATCGAGAGCGGGCTCGTCGTCGCCTATCAGGGCGCGACGGTCGCCGATATCAAGACGGGCAAGCTCATCAAGGACGACGCATTCGGGCAAATCTCCGCGGCGACCGCGGTGCGCGTTCTCGAAGAACTCGATCAGCACGTCCATGTGTACACGGTGGACGAGATGTATTGCAACCGCGACGACGAGCCGCTCAAAGCCTACGAAAGAATGTGCGGCGTCAAGGCGACGGTCAAAGAAAATCTTACGCAGTTTTTGGAAGAGGAGAAGCCCCGCATTGTCAAGGTGCTCGCGATGATAAAGCCCGAGGACGGGAAGATGCTCTACGAGCGGCTTACGGGCGCGCTAGGAGAGGACTGCTTTGTCACCTTCTCCTCGCCGTATATGGTGGAAGTCACGCCCGCGGGAAACACGAAGGGCGCGGCGGTGAAGTATCTTGCAAACTACTACGGCGTGAGCGTAGAGGAAGTTGCGGCGATCGGCGATCAGCTCAACGATCTGCCCATGATCGAGGCGGCAGGCGGGAAGTTTACCGTGGAGAACGGGGACGGGCGGCTCAAAGCCATTGCCTGCGTCATGCCCCAATGCGACGAAGGCGGCGTTGCCGCGGCGCTTGAATGCGTGATGAAGGAATGAGGGCAACTCATTCACCTACGAAGGAGACATATGAAAGATAATTTATTTCCCAGCGAGACGGTCATGCTCGATAAGTTCGCATCCGATCTCAATCTCGAAATGCTGTATGCGGGGCGGGGCATTCTCACGCTCAACAGCATCAGCGTAGATCGTCCGGGGCTGCGCCTTGCGGGATATTTTAATTATTTCGATAACGAGCGGATCATGGTGATCGGGCTCACCGAGCACGAGTACATGCGTTCCTTCTCCCCCGAAAAGCGGCAGGAGAAGATCGCGCGGATGTTCGCGTGCGGCGAGATCCCGTGCGTCATCTTCTCGCGCGATCTGCCGGTGCTTCCCGAGTTCATGGAAGAGGCGAGAGCTTCGGGCACGCCCGTGTTCCGCTCGGGCAAGATGACGACTGCCGTCATGAACGATCTCTTTATCTATCTGAGCCGCCTGCTCGCACCCCAGACGACGGTGCACGGCGTTCTCATGGACGTGTTCGGCGTGGGGCTCATGCTCACGGGCAATTCGGGTGTTGGTAAGAGCGAGGTCGCAATGGAGCTCATCAAACGCGGACACCGCCTTGTGGCGGACGATTCCGTGCTCATCAAGCGCGTCGAAAACGATCTCATCGGCACTGCTCCCGAGCGCATTCGCTACTTTATGGAGCTGCGCGGGATCGGCATCATCAACGTAAAGAACATGTACGGCGCGGGCTCGGTGCTCGGCGAAAAACAGGTGGAGCTCATCATGGAGCTCGAACCGTGGAAGCGCGATAAGGAGTACGACCGTATCGGCGGGGAACAGAACGACGAGACGATTCTCGGGGTGAAAGTGCCCAAGCTCACCATTCCCGTCTCGCCGGGGCGCAACGTCGCCGTGCTCACCGAGGTCGCTGCAAGAAATTACCGTTTGAAGAACATGGGCTACGACGCGGCACAGGAGCTCATTCAACGTACGATAGGAAGATGATATGACGGAACTGCTCGCCCCCGCAGGGGGAGAACAATCGGCATATATCGCGCTCGAAGCGGGCGCGGATGCCGTATATCTTGGTTTGAGTGAATTTTCCGCGCGGGCAGGCGCGGAAAATTTTGACGTAGCCGCACTTGAAAGAACAACGCGGTTTGCGCACATCTTGGGCGCAAAGGTATACGTTGCGCTCAATACGCTCGTTAAAGACGGGGAGCTTTCCTCGTTCTTCGCCCTTGCAAAGCGGGCGTGGGAGGCGGGCGCGGACGCCATTCTAATGCAGGATATGTTCCTCGGAAAGGCGCTCAAAGAGCGGTATCCCGAGATCGTGCTGCACCTCTCCACGCAGGCGGGGTGCTGCAACGTATACGGCGCGGAGCTTGCAAGGGAGTGCGGTTTTTCGCGCGCGGTGCTCGCGCGGGAGACGCCGCTCGACGAAATCAGGAAAATTTCTTCCGTCATCGAGACGGAAGTTTTCGTGCAGGGCGCGCTCTGCACCTGCTTTTCGGGGCAGTGCTATTTCTCCTCGTTCGCGGGGAACATGAGCGGCAATCGCGGCAGATGTAAACAGCCTTGCCGCAAACGCTACACGATCTCGCGCAAGGGGTTCGAAGAGGAGGCATATGCGCTGTCTCTTGCCGATCTCTGCGTGGGCGAGCGGGTAGAGGAGCTGCTCGCGGCGGGGGTGACCTCGCTGAAAATCGAGGGCAGAATGCGCCGCGCGGAGTACACCGCGGCGGCGGTCGCCTACTATAAAAGACTGCTGAATAAAGAGAACGCGTCGGCGCAGCTTATCGCACTCAAACGCGCCTACAACCGCGGCGATTACACGGCGGGGCTTGCCTTCGGGCAGGACAAGACGTTTCTCTCGCGCGACGTGCAGGGACATATCGGCGAGAAGGTGGGGAGCATTTCCCTTCGCGGCGGAAAATATTTCTGCAAGTCGGACTACGCTGCGGGCGCGGGCGACGGGTTCAAGATTTTAAGAGACAAAAAAGAGGTCGGCGGCGCGGTGTTCGCTGCTTTGGCGGACGGCGGGTTTTATCTGCGCTCGAATTGCGCGCTTACCTCGGGCGACGAGGTACGGCTCACGACTTCCGTCGCGGGCGGCGCGGCGACGATGAATTTTACAAAGAAGCGGCGCAAACTTGAAATAGAGGTGGAGTGCTTTGCGGGAGTCCCGCCTGTTGCGCGGTGCGGGAATTTTGAATGCCGCGGAGAGACGCCGCTTGAAACGGCGCAGCGCGCGCCCCTCACCGAGGCGGATATCGCAGCTTGCTTTTTCAAGGTAGATACGCTCCCGATCTCGCCGAGTATCAGGGTAAGAACGGCGGACGCGTTTCTGCCAAAGTCCGCGCTCAATGCCTTCCGTCGGGCGTTCTATGCGGCGCTCGCGGACGAACTCGATCCGAAGCGCGCACCGCTTTCGGATTGCGAAATTTTCGTTGAGCTTCCCGCAAGCGATAAAAAGTTCACGGCGAAGATCGTCGCGGACGGCTGCGCGTTTGCGGAGCAGAGAGAGGATATCCTCATCTATAAGCCGAGCGACTATGCGCGGCTCGACGAGAAGTTTTTTGCAGTCACAAAGGAAAAATATCTCTATCTTCCGCCCTATTTTACGGAAGAGGACGAAGACGTTGTCAAAGAAAATATTTCCCGTTTCGACGGGATCTACTGCGAGGGCTACTACGGCTTTGCGTTCGCGAAGAAGTACGGGATAAGCCTTTTTGCGGGCACGGGGTGCAATCTTTCCAACCGACTCGCGCTCAGCGAGGCGTATCAAACGGGTGCAAAGTATCTCGCGCTCTCCAAGGAGCTCTCTACCGCGGAGCAGGCGGAGCTCTCCGCCCGCGGCGTGTTCGTACTCACGGCGGGGGAGATCAAGGTGATGGACCTCATCTATTGCCCGTTTTCGCGCACGTGCGGCGGGTGCGATCAAAGGAGCGTGTATGAGCTCACCGACGAGAGCGGGCGCAAATTCCCGCTTCGGCGGTACTGCGTTTCGGGCGGGTATTGCAGGTTCGAGGTGTATAACTGCGTGCCCCTTCTCGGCGAGCGTGCGAACTGCTCTGCGCTGTACGACGATTCGCTTTCCCGCGGAGTAAAACACACGACCGCGGGCGGGACGACGTCCGGTCATACCAAAAGGAGTGTGCTATGAACGCGTTGCATCTAAGGCGTTTGGAACTGAATAAAATACTCGCTGCGGCGGCGGCACATGCACGGCTCGAAGCGGGAAGGGAGCGCGTGCTCGCGCTCTTGCCCCGAACAAAGCTCAAAGACACGCAGGAAATTCTTAACATGACGGCAGAGGCGTACTACCTCTTCTGCGAGCGGAATGCGCCTGCGGTATTATGGTTTCCGTCGCTCAACGATCTTGCCGAGCGCGCGGAGAAGGGCTCGGTGCTCACGTGTGCGGAGCTCATCGGCATCGGGCAGCTGCTCGATTCGACGGCGGCGCTCATCGAATCCATCGAAAAATTTTCGCAAGGGCAGGCGGTGCGCTTTTCGGAGCTTTCGGAGCGGCTCACGCCGAATAAGGGACTTGCCAAGGACATTGCGGAGAAGATCGAAGGAGAGAAGCTCGCCGATCACGCGTCTGACAGGCTGTATGCGATCCGTCGCGATATCCGCGCGCTCAACGAGCGCATTCGCACCCGTCTCTCCGCGTACCTTACGGGCGAGGAGAAGAAGTTCTTGCAGGACGGGATCATCACCATGCGGGGGGATCGGTACGTGCTCCCCGTCAAGGCGGAATATAAGCGGAGCGTCAAGGGCTTTATCCACGACCGTTCCGCAACGGGCGCGACGGTGTTCATCGAGCCCGAAGAAGTACTTGAAATGAACAACGAACTGCGCTCGCTCGAGCTTGACGAGCGGGAAGAGGTGGAGCGCATTTTAGGCGAATTTTCGCGCGAGGTGGGGCACATGCGGAGCGCGCTCGAACGCAATGCGGACGCGCTTGCGGAGGCGGATTCGTACTACGCCCGCGCGCTGTATGCGGATACCGTGCACGCCGTGCGTCCCGTCCTCAACGAGCGTGGAATTATTAAAATCAACAAGGGCAGGCACCCCCTGCTCGATCAGAAGTCGGCAGTGCCCGTCTCTTTGGAGCTCGGCGGGAAGTACGACTTTCTCGTCATCAGCGGCGCGAATACGGGCGGCAAGACGGTCACGCTCAAAATGTGCGGACTGTTCTGCCTGATGGCGGCGTGCGGTATGTACGTGCCCGCAGAGGACGCGCAGCTCAGCGTGTTCGACGGGGTGTATTGCGACATCGGCGACAGTCAGTCCATTGAGGAGAATTTGTCTACCTTCTCCTCGCACGTGCTCAATCTCAAAGAGATCGTCGCCTCTGCGGGACTCTGTTCTCTCGCGCTCATCGACGAGCCGGGCGGCGGCACCGACCCCGAAGAGGGGCAGGCGCTTGCGAAGTCCGTCATCGTCTCGCTCATGGAGAAGGGCGTGCGCGGCATCGTCACAACGCACTATTCCTCGTTGAAAGAATTTGCCTACGAGGAAGAGCGGATCGAGAACGCGAGCATGGAGTTCGATGCGTCCACTTATCGCCCGCTGTATCGGCTGCATATCGGTACGCCCGGCTCTTCCAACGCCCTCGCGATCTGTTCGCGGTTAGGACTTGGTGAGGAGATTATCGAGCGTGCCCGCGGGTATCTGAGCGACGGCGCGCGCGCCTTCGAGCATACCGTCCGCGCCGCCGAGGAGAGCCGCATTTTAACGGACGAGGCGAAGCGTCAGGCGGAGGAACTCAAAGGGGAGTGGAAGGCGCGCCTCAAAGCGCTGGAAAGAGACGAGGCGGAGTTTAAGAAGGAGAAGGAGAAATTTCTCCTCTCTTCCAAGGCAGAGGCGCGGCGCATTGTAAACGAGCGCACGGCGCGCGCGGAGGAGATCCTCGGCGAAATCGAGGAATTGTTCAAGAAAGAGACGCTCTCCGAATCAGATGTCATTCGTGCCAGAACACTGAAAAACAAGCTCGCGGGCGCGGCGCAGGAACAAGAGGAGCAGGAGAAGGTGCGCCTCATTCCCGTCGATCTGAATAAGCTGAAAACGGGCGACAAGGTATACGTTGCGAGCTTTTCGTCGGAGGGTGAGGTGCTCTCCGTCAAAAAGGAGAAAAAGACGGCTGAAGTGCGTATCGGCGCGATCCGCGCGACCTGCGCCGTCAAAGACTTATATCTGCTCACGGGCAGGGGCGAAAAGAAGAAGGAAGAGGTGAAGGTTGTCCGCAATCTCGCGCCCAACCGCGCGCCGAAGTTCGAGTGCAATCTCATCGGTATGACGGTGCAGGAGGCGCTCCCCGAGCTGAATAACTTCTTGGATAGCGCGGTGCTTGCGAACTTCAAGACGGTGCGCATCGTGCACGGCATGGGCACGGGCACGCTCCGCCGCGCGGTGCAGGAGTACCTGAAAAAGGATCGTCGGGTAGAGGAATATCGGCTCGGCGTGTACGGCGAGGGCGAGTCGGGCGTCACCATCGTAACGCTCAAATAAGCATAAAAGAATGTTTTCATCCATAGAATGAGATGATATCGTTTTATTGAGGTGAACAGTTTGAAAAAGTTAACGCCCCGCGCCGTCGTCGCGCTTACAAATGCCTTTCTGCTGCTCGTCGTTGCCGTCATCGGCGCAGTGTGCTTCTTTCCTACGGTCGCGCCCGCGGCGGGGATCGAGACGCGCGTACACTACCGCGGCAGGAGCGAGAACGGGATATCTCCCATGTTCAACGTCTATTGGGGCACAGAAGAGGTGAAGAGCATTCTCGACATCTTAGACGAATACGAGGTGAAGGTCACCTTCTTTATCGGCGGGAGCTGGGCGGACGACAACGCGCCGCTCGTCAAGGAGATCGCCGAGCGCGGGCATGAGATCGGCACGCACGGGTATTTTCATAAGGATCAGGATAAGCTCTCGTATGAAGACAATTATCGCGAAATCCAGACGAGCGCGGAGTTTTTGGCGCGCGCGAGCGGAAAGGCGATCACGCTGTTCGCACCGCCCTCGGGCGCGTATTCGGAGAACACCGTCAACGCGGCGGACGCGCTCAATATGCAGACGATACTTTGGAGCAAAGATACCATCGACTGGCGGGATAAGGACGAAGATATCTGTTACCGCCGCGCTACGGAACATGCGGCAGCGGGCGATCTCGTGCTCATGCACCCCATGGCGCACACGGTGAAGGCGCTGCCCCGTATCTTGGCGACCTATAAAGAGAAGGGACTGAACGTCATCACCGTCTCGGAAAATATCGGAGAGTAAATAAACGCATACCATGGAAGAATTAAAATATACACACGCAAAGGGATTTGAGCCCGTATACAGCAAGGAGAGCCGCGTGCTCATTCTCGGGAGCTTTCCGTCCGTCAAGAGCCGGAAGATAGACTTCTATTACGGCAATCCGCAGAACAGGTTCTGGCGCACCGTGTGCGGGTTCTTCGAGGAGAGCGTTCCCGAAACGACGGCGGGGAAGATCGAGTTTTTGCACCGTCACCGCATTGCGCTGTGGGACGTCATCACGGAGTGCGATATCGTCGGTTCGTCCGACGCGTCGATTACAAATGAAAAAATTGCCGACGTGCCCGCCGTTTTGAGGGCGAGCAACATCGACAAGATTCTCTGCAACGGGAATAAGTCGTACGAGCTGTTAATAAAATATTTTCCGTCGCTTTCGGAAAAGGTTGTAAAGCTCCCGTCTACGTCGCCCGCCAACCCGCGCTTTTCATCTGCGGTCTGGGAAGAGGCACTCGGGGCATTAGAATAACAATATCTCAAAAAGAGCAATATAAAAATAGGGTGCAAGGAAAACCACGCTTTTCCGCAGCACGCCTCAATTTGCCAAAAACTTTTGGCTTGTTGTCTGTTGATGAAGAATGACAATAACCTAAGTATAGCAAAAGAGTAAAATTCTTCGAACGATTTATTTTCGTTCTGAGAAAACAAATCGTTCGAAAGAAAAGGAGAAATATAGGAGTATGGTAACAACGAAAATTCTCCCCAATGGGGTAAAAGTGGTCGTTAAAAAGATGGAGGGGCTGCTCTCCGTTACGATGGGTATTCTCGTCGGCACGGGCGCGGCATATGAGAAAGACGAGGAGGACGGCATCTCCCACTTCATCGAACATATGCAGTTCAAGGGCACCGAGACGCGCACCGCGTTCGAAATTTCCGACGCGTTCGATGCGCTCGGAGCACAGGTCAACGCCTTTACGGGGAAAGACCTCACCTGCTATTACGTGAAGGCGACGAGCGACCACGCGCGCGAGTCGTTCGGATTGCTCGCCGATCTCTTCCTCAATTCCACCTTCCCCGAAGACGAGATGGCGCGGGAGAAGGGCGTCGTCGTCGAGGAAATCAACATGGACGAGGACTCGCCCGAGGATCTGTGTCTCGACCTTCTGGCGCGTGCAACGTACGGAAGCGAGAACTACGGCAGAAACATCTTGGGACCTGCTTCCAACGTTATGGGCTTCACGCGCGAAGATCTCTTCCGCTACAAAAAGGAGCGCTACTGCCCCGAAAATATCGTCGTCTCCTTTGCGGGCAATTTAGACGAACACGAGGCGGTCGAGCTTGCCGAGGAGTTCCTCGGCGGCATGCAGAAGACGGCGTTTGAAAATCGCAAAAAGAACGTGCGCTATCAGCACGGGAATCTCTTCAAGAAAAAGCAGATCGAGCAGGCGCATTTCGCGCTCTCCTTCCCCGCGATCGAGCGCGACCATCCCGACTACGCCGCAACGCAGGTGATGAACGTGATCTTAGGCGGCGGCATGAGCTCGCGGCTCTTCAAACGGGTGCGCGAGGAGCTCGGGCTTGCCTATTCCGTCTATTCCTATCTGACGCATTACGAGGAGGCGGGGTCGCTCTCCGTGTATGCGGGCGTGAATGCGAGCAAGGCAGAAGACGCCGCGGCGGCGGTTGTGGACGTTCTCAAAAAGTTCCAGAGTGAGGGCGTTACGGAAGAAGAATTTCTGCGCGGGCGCGAACAGCTCAAATCGAGCACGATCTTCTCACAGGAGAACACCTCTTCGCAGATGCTCCTCTACGGAAAGAACATGCTGTATACGGGCAAAATTTACGACTTCGAGGCGCGCATGGCGGAGATCGCCGAGTTGAAGATAGGAGATATTACCCGCGTCATCGAGAAAAATTTCGATTTTTCACGCGTCGCCGTAGCCTCGGTGGGAAATCTGAAAAAGGGCGTCGAGATCGGGTAAGTGGAACTTGTGTGAAAATTTCCGAAAACAGGTTTACAAATTCCCGTATTTCGGTTAAAATAAGAGCTACTTGAATGACTCGGCTGAATACGGCGGAGCATAAGGAGGTTTTATGTTTGAGAAAGTTTGCGAAATGCTTGCAGAGCAGTTGGGAAT
>CAMWQK010000023.1 GCA_947176445.1 uncultured Clostridia bacterium
GATAAAAATCAGAGAGAAAAGGAAAATCCCCACGCATTTGATGCACCAGTTCACCGCCGTGATTACGCCGTCGGACGGTGCAAACGCGCGCACGAACACCGCAAAGAGTGCGAGCGCGAAGAGGCAGAACGCCGTGACGATGACCGCCGTTAAAAGCGTCTGCCCGATTGCTCCGAAAACTTTATTCCGCATAAAAAAACCTCCGCTATACGCTTTAACGTATGCGGAGGTGCTTCACTTTATGATAACTTACTTGTCCTCTTCGCTCGTCTCGGGAGCGGTCTCTTCTGTGGGTGCGCTCTCTTCCGTCTCTTCGGACTTGACCTCTGCGCCCTCGCCGGACTTTGCCGCCTTCTTTGCAGCTTCCGCCTCTTCGCGGGCGATCTGGGTGGGTCCCTTCGCGTCCGTCTGCGCGATCAGCTCCTTGTCCATCTTGATATACGACTTGCCGGAATTTTCGCTGCCCGTCTCGATAATGACGGTATTGTCTCCGTCGCAGACCTCGACGACGATTCCGCAGATACCGCCCGCCGTCTTTACCTTGTGACCGGGACGGATTGCAGCGAGCTGTTCCTCATACTCCTTCTGACGCTCTTTGTTCTTTCTTCCCGAAAAAGCGATCCAGACGACGAAAAGCACCAAAATGACGCCGAGCAAAATATAAGTTACGATTTGCGTACTCTCTATCAACAAATTTCCAAGCATGATTTCTTTCTCCTTGTTTTCAATAATAGCGGTTTTGGAAAAATTTTGCAAGCATTTTGCAGGGATATTTTTCCATTTAACGAGATTTTCACCCTTGAAGAGGGTCGAACGGTGTCGGATTTTCCTGCTTTTTATAAAATTCCCGCGCAAAATCCTTCACGTATCCGCCGAGAATACTCTCCCGCAGCCCCTTCATGAGCTTGTGCAGATAGGCGATGTTGTGAAGGGATAAAAGCATCGCACCCGCCATCTCACCGACGTTGACGAGGTGACGAAGGTACGCCTTCGTGTAGTTCTTGCAGCAATAGCAGTCGCACTCGGGATCGAGGGGCGAAAAGTCCTCTTTATACTTCCCGTTGCGGACGACCACCTTCCCGCGGGAAGTGAGCGCCGTACCGTTGCGGGCGACGCGCGTCGCGAGGACGCAGTCGAACATATCCACCCCGCGAAGAACCCCTTCAACGAGGCAGTCGGGCGAGCCGACGCCCATCAGATAGCGGGGTACGTCCGTCGGCAGACGGGGTTGCAGATAGTCGAGTAGCTCATACATTCTCGGCTTGGGCTCGCCGACGGAGAGCCCGCCGATTGCAATTCCGTGCTTGACGAAGGGCAGACAACGCTTTAAGCTCTCCCCCCGCAGATCTTCGTACATATTCCCCTGCACAATGGGAAACAGCGCCTGCTTCGGGTTATCGTGCACCTTGTAGCAGCGTTCAAGCCAGGCAGACGTGCGCTCCATCGCCTTCTCCGCCTGTTCGTGCGTATAGCCGTACTCCGAGCACTGGTCGAACGCCATGATGATGTCCGAGCCGAGATTGTGCTGAATGTCCATCGCCTTTTCGGGCGTGAACATGTGATAGCTCCCGTCTACGTGCGAAGAAAAACGCACCCCCTCGTCGGTAATATTATTCAGCGAGGAGAGCGAAAACACCTGAAAACCGCCGCTGTCCGTCAGAATGGGCTTATCCCAGTTCATGAACTTATGCAAGCCCCCCGCGCGCTTGATGAGATCGTCGCCGGGGCGCATATACAGGTGATAGGTGTTGGAGAGAATGATCTGCGAACCGACCTCTTTGAGCGTCGTCGGGAGCATGCCCTTCACCGTCGCCTGTGTGCCGACGGGCATATAGACGGGCGTTAAAATATCGCCGTGAGGCGTATGAAACACTCCGGCGCGCGCACCCGTCTCGGGATCGGTCTTTTGCAGTTCAAAGGAAAAATATTCGTTATTCATGCGAGATTTTAATGTGTGATTATTCTATAAACATCGCGTCTCCGAAGGAGAAAAAGCGATATCTATTCTCTACGGCAGTTTTATAAATAGCTAAAATTTCTTCGCGCGAGCAGAGCGCGGAGACGAGCATCAAGAGCGTGCTCTCGGGCAGGTGGAAGTTCGTGATGAGCGCATCGACGCACTTGAACTTGTAGGGCGGGTAGATGAAAATTTCGGTATTTCCGCTACAAGGCATAAGCATGCCGTTTTCATTCGCTACCGTTTCGAGCGTGCGCACGGACGTCGTGCCGACGGCGACAATCCGCCGCCCCTCCCGCTTTGCGCGGTTTATAAGTTCCGCCGCCTCGCTACTTACCTCGTAGTACTCGGAGTGCATCTTGTGTTCGAGCACGTTATCCACCTTGACGGGGCGAAAGGTGCCAAGCCCCACGTGGAGAAGCACTTCCGCGATCTCCACCCCCATCGCCTTGATCTGTTCGAGAAGTTGGGGCGTAAAGTGCAAGCCCGCCGTGGGCGCGGCTGCCGAACCGTTCTCCCTGCAATACACCGTCTGATAGCGGCTGGGATCCTTTAACTTTTCGTGAATATACGGCGGGAGCGGCATACTCCCCGCGCGGGAAAGAACGTCTTCAAATGCCCCCTCGTAAAAAAAGCGGACGTGCCGCTCGCCCGAATCGGTAATGCCCGTCACTTCCAAGGACAGCTCGCTGTTGACGGTGAGTTTTACGCCGATTTTGCACTTCTTGCCGGGGCGGACGAGCACTTCCCACTCGTCGAGATTGAGGCGCTTTAAGAGGAGCACTTCCACGCTGCCGCCGTTCTGCGTCTTTGCATAGAGGCGGGCGGGCAACACCTTGGTGCGGTTGACGACGAGCACGTCCCCCGCTTTCAGATACTGCGTGATATCGCGGAAAACTTTATGCTCTATCTCCTTGCGATCTCTGTGATAGACCAAAAGGCGAGAGGAATCGCGCGGCTCTGCGGGCGTCTGCGCGATGAGTTCCTCGGGCAAATCATAATAAAAATCGCTCGTCTTCAACATTACTCGTCGCCCCCGAAGAGGGAGAGCTGTTTGCGCGTCGCCTCGCTCATCTTGATGCCCATGTGCTCGTACGCGCCTTTGAGGCACACTCTGCCGCGCGGCGTG
Source organism: uncultured Clostridia bacterium (assembly GCA_947176445.1). Taxonomy (GTDB): domain Bacteria; phylum Bacillota; class Clostridia; order Christensenellales; family Borkfalkiaceae; genus Gallimonas. The sequence continues at coordinate 3,087 of CAMWQK010000023.1, forward strand.
CGCGCCACAAAGCCGAGCTGCATGAGATAGGGCTCGTACACGTCCTCGATGGTGTTCACATCCTCGTTGATGGTCGCAGCGAGCGTATCGAGACCCGCAGGACCGCCGTTGAATTTCTCGATGAGCGCACGGAGCAGGTTGCGGTCGGTCTCGTCTAAGCCGAGCTCGTCGATCTCCATCTTTTTGAGCGCCCTGTCGGCGTCCTTCTTCGTGATCGAATGACTGCCCGAAACGGCGGAGAAATCGCGCACGCGCTTCAAGAGGCGGTTGGCGATACGGGGCGTTCCGCGCGAGCGGCGGGCGATCTCGTAGCACCCCTCCTCCTCGGCGGTGATCCCGAGCGTTCTTGCCGAGCGGCTGACGATCTTGCACAGCTCGGACGGCGTATACATATCCAGTCGACACATAATGCCGAACCGATCGCGCAGAGGCGAAGAGAGCATACCCGCGCGCGTCGTCGCGCCGATGAGCGTAAACCGTTTGAGCGAAAAGCGGATATTGCGCGCCGAGGGTCCCTTGCCCACGATGATATCGAGCGCGTAATCTTCCATTGCGGAATACAAAATCTCCTCCACCGCGTGGTTGAGGCGGTGGATTTCGTCGATGAAGAGGATATCCCCCTCGTTTAAGTTGGTGAGAATGGCGGCAAGATCGCCCGAACGCTCGATGGCGGGCCCGCTCGTGAGCTTGATCTGCGTCCCCATCGTATTGGCGATAATGTGCGCGAGCGTCGTCTTGCCGAGCCCCGGAGGACCGTACAAAAGCACATGATCGAGCGCCTCGCCGCGGCTCTTTGCGGCGGACATATATACGGACAGGTTCTCCTTGACTTTATCCTGCCCGACGTAGTCTTCCATCGTCTTGGGGCGGAGCACGTTCTCCTCGATATCGTACTCTCCCTTCATGCTCGAAAGCAAGCGCTCTTCGCCGTATTCGTCGTCAAACATATGTTACTCCTTTACATTCCTCTGAGAGCGAGGGCGAGAATGTCCTCTACCGTCGTTGCGCCCGCCGCCTTCGCGCGGGATACGGCACGTGCGCTCTCCTGCTTGGTGAACCCGAGCCCCATGAGCGCGGCGACTGCATCGTCCTCTTCCTCGACGGGCATAGAAACAGCCTTTGTGCTCTCCCCGCTCGCGCCGAGCAGCTCGTCCGCAGAGATCTTGCCGTGAAGCTCCAAAATAATGCGCTCCGCCGTCTTTTTTCCGACGCCCTTGACTGCGGCAAAACGCTTACTGTCTGCCGTGGCGATCGCCGCAGAGACGTCTGCGGGACGCATGGACGAGAGAATGGAGATCGCCATCTTCGCACCCACGCCCTGCACGGAAGTGAGCTTCAGAAAGAGCGCCTTCTCTTGCACGTCTGCAAAGCCGAAGAGCGAAACGCCGTCCTCCTTTACCTGCATATAGGTGTATACTTCGCCCTCCTGCGCGCCGCTCAGCTTAGAAAAAGCCGCGCCCGAGCAGATGACCTCGTAGCCGACCCCGCCCACTTCGAGCAGCACGTACTCCGCGGAAATATATTTTACGTTGCCTTTTAAGTAACCTATCATAGCTATCTCCTATGTTCACGAAATTCTTTTCCTTCCGCCTTGTCGCCTCGTTATTCTCGGCGAGAGCGCATTCGCTCCACGAGTTACACTCATGCGTGGAAGGCGGGTCATAGTGAAAAGAATTTCCGTGAGTTGCTGTTGTCGTAAAAAGGCTTAACGGCGAAGTGAATTCGCCTTGCCTTTTTTCGGCATTAGTCGCTTTTCCCGTTCGAGAAAAGCGGAACGGCTTATATGTTTCTTTGATAATTAATATAATATTTATAAAATTTAACGTTCACTAAATAACACTAAGGCGTAGTATTACCTCACGCCGAAGAGGGCGGAAAATCTGCTTGTAAACGCATGGCAGAGCGCAACGCCGAGCGCGTCCGCCGCATCGTCGGGGCGGGGAATGCTCGTAAGGTGCAGGTGCGATGCGACGACCCGCTGCATCTGCCCCTTATCCGCCTTGCCGTAGCCCGTGAGCGCCTGTTTGATCTGGTTGGGCGTGTATTCGAAAATGCGCCCGCAGCGCTTGTTGCAGGTCATAAGCGTGACCCCGCGCGCATGCGCAACGGCAATGCCCGTCGTGATATTCTTGGAGAAGAACAGCTCTTCCATTGCCGCCTCGTCGGGAGAGAACTTGTCAAAAATCCGATTGACGCCCTCTTCGAGCATGCACAGCCGCACGGCGAGATTTTCTTCCTTCGGGGTCTTGATCACGCCGTAGTCGACGGCGCGGCAGTTCCCGCGCGCGTCCTTCTCGATCACGCCGTAACCCATTGTCCCGATACCGGGGTCAATTCCCAAAATAATCATATGTTTATTTTATACTAAACGGAAAGTTCTGTCAAGGAGAACGGCAATCCCATAAAAAACAAATTGCAAGTTTATGAAAATTCTTCCCCGCGCCGCCCCAAACGGCTTGCGAACTTTTGAGGTTTATTGTATAATAATACATTGTAATCGGCAAATAAACGAGGTAATCAACATGAACTTATGGGCAGGCAGATTTGATAAACCGCTTTCGGCGGACGCAGACGCATTCAACGAGTCACTCTCGTTCGATAAAAAGCTCTACCGCGCGGATATCACCGCGTCGATCGCGCATGCGACCATGCTCGGCAAGTGCTCCATCATCGGCGAGGACGAGGCAAATACCATCGTCAAGGGCTTGAACGGCATTCTCAATGATATCGAAGAGCACAAACTCGAAATCGTCGGCGCGGAAGACATTCACTCCTTCGTCGAAAACGAGCTTGTAAAGCGCATCGGGCAGGTCGGCAAAAAGCTGCACACGGCGCGCTCCCGCAACGATCAGGTGGCGACAGACATGCGCATCTACGTGCGCGAGAGTACAAAGAAGGCAAAGGCGCTGCTTGTGGAACTTCTCAACACCCTCTACAATCTCGCCTACCGCTCCATCAACTTCGTCATGCCCGGCTTTACTCACCTGCGCAAGGCGCAGCCCATCAACTGCGCGCAGTACTTCAACGCCTATTCGGAGATGTTCCTGCGCGATCTGGAGCGCTTTGACGAGAGCGAGAAGCGCGTCAACGTCATGCCCCTCGGCAGCGCCGCGCTCGCGGGAACGAGCTACCCCATCGACCGTGAAATCACCAAAAACCTTTTGGGCTTTGCCGAGATTTCGCAGAACTCGCTCGACGCGGTATCCGACCGCGACTTCATTGCGGAGTATATCTTCTGCGCATCTCTCACGATGGCGCACCTCTCGCGCCTGTGCGAGGACACCATTCTCTACACCTCGGACGAGTTCGGCTTCTGGGTGATTCCCGACGAGTACTCGACGGGCTCTTCCATCATGCCGCAGAAAAAGAACCCCGACCTTCCCGAGCTCGTGCGCGGAAAGACGGGGCGGGTATACGGGCACCTCATGGGCATTCTCACCATGATGAAAGGCTTGCCGCTTGCGTATAACAAGGACTATCAGGAAGACAAGGAGGCGTTCTTCGACGCGGAAAACACCCTCTTCTCCTGCCTTGCCATCTATACCGCGCTGCTCAACAATATCAAGCTCAATCAGAACGCCATGTTCGACGCGGCGGGCAAGGGATTTTCGACGGCGACGGACATTGCCGACTATCTTGCCAAGAAGGGCGTGCCCTTCCGCGACGCGCACGCGATCACGGGCAAGATTGTCCGCTACTGCATTACCGAAAAGAAGGACTTTTTGAGCCTCACGCTCGACGAGTTCAAAGCCGTCTCCGACGTATTCGAAAAGGATATTTTAGGCTGCATTACGGTGCGTTCCTCTGCGGAGGCGCGCAACAGCGTAGGAGGTTCTTCGTTAAAGGCTGCTCGCGCAGGACTTGCGAGCATTCGCAGAAGACTGAAAAAATATTAATTACAACTATCTATTTTCAATAAAAACCCGCCCCGATATATTCGGGGCGGGTTTTTATACTATTCGAAATCTGTTTCGCGAGGAAAACCACGCTTTTTCGCTGCGAGCCTCAATTTGCGCAACCCCTTGCGCTTGTTGTCTGTTGTTGCACTTTGACAACAACTTAAACGCCGCATACGAGTGACTCTCCTCGATGAATTTGTTTTCGTCGCTTTGAAAACAAATTCATCGAAACTTTTATAGATATCTGTTCAGCGCACTCACCAGCGCATTGATCGACGCGGTAGCGATATCCGAATGCTCGCCGACGCCCCAGCGGATCTTTCCGCCGCGATCTACCCCGACGTACGATACGGCATTTGCCGCCGAGCCGCGGGCAAGCGCGTGCTGCTCGTAGCCCGTGAGCGTATATTCGATGTGAAAATGCTTTTTGAGCGCGTTGGAGACTGCGTCCAGCCGTCCGTTTCCGTTCGCCTCGACGACCGTCTTCTTGCCGTCCTCTAACACCTCGACGACTGCGGTCATGCCGTTCTCCTGACGGAAATGCACCTCGCCGAGATCGAAGATCTTGCGCGGCTTGATAAAGACGTTCGAAAATACTTCGTATACTTCTGTCGATTTCAGTTCCCTGTGCTCCTCGTCGGACACGCGCTTTGCAACGTACCCCACCGCCTCGCGCAGTCCTGCGGGCATCTTATAGCCGTACGCTTGTTCGAGCACGTAGCACAGAGCCTTGCCCGACTGCGAACCGATACGGGCAGCGTCCGAATCATATTCTCTCCCCATGTCCTTCGGGTCGATGGGAAGATAGGGAACGTCCCAGATCTCGCGGTTTGTCTCCGCGCGGAAGTGCATGCTCTTGGCAATCGCGTTCTGATGAACGCCCGAGAACGCCGCGAACACAAGCTCGCCCGCATACGGCTGACGGGGCGAAACGCTCATCTGCGTGAACAGTTCATACTTCTTCGCAATGCGCGGCATATCCGAAAAGTCAAGCCCCGTCTCCACACCCTGCGATATCATGTTCATGGCAAGCGTAATGAGGTCGCAATTTCCCGTGCGCTCGCCGTTTCCGAACAGCGTTCCCTCTACGCGATCCGCACCCGCAAGCAAGCCGAACTCCGCCGAAGCGACGCCCGTTCCGCGGTCGTTGTGCGTATGCAGAGAGAGTACGACGCCGTCGCGATACTTCATGTTCTTGTTGATATATTCCACCTGCTGCGCATATACGTGCGGCATGGCATTCTCTACCGTGGCGGGAAGGTTGATAATTGCCTTGCGCTCCGCTGTCGGCTGCCACACGTCGAGCACGGCGTTGACAACTTCAAGGGCAAATTCCGGCTCCGTGCCCGTGAAGCTCTCGGGCGAATACTCGAAGCGGTAGTCTGCGCCCGCCTTCTCCGTCTGATCTTTTAAGAGCTTCGCAGCATCCACCGCAATGCGCTTGATGTCGTCCTTCGTGCGCCCGAATACCTGCTCGCGCTGTACGGCAGACGTCCCATTCGACACGTGCACGATGACGTTCTTTGCGCCCTTGACCGCCTCGAACGTGCGCTCGATGATGTGCTCGCGCGCCTGCGTCAAGACCTGCACGGTCACGTCGTCGGGAATGAGGTTCTGCTCGATGAGCGCGCGCATGAACTCGTACTCCGCCTCGCTTGCAGCGGGGAAACCGACCTCGATCTCCTTGAACCCGATTTGCACGAGCAGGCGGAAAAAGTCGAGCTTGACTTCGAGGCTCATCGGCTCGACGAGCGCCCGATTGCCGTCGCCAAGGTCAACACTGCACCATACGGGCTGGCGCTTATACACATCTCCGAGCCCACGATACTCGGCGAGATCTCGTATGCCGGCTTCTGCTTG
>CAMWQK010000024.1 GCA_947176445.1 uncultured Clostridia bacterium
TCAAATGGTATCGGGCATTTACGATATCATGTCGCACATTCTCGAACAGTACTTCTCGGGCACGGACGACAATACGAGCGATTATATTGCCGAGGGGCTCTTGCGCTCGCTCATTCACAGTGCGAATATCGCCGTCAAAAATCCCACCGACTACGAGGCGCGGAGCAACATCATGTGGACGGCGACCTGGGCGCTCAACACGCTGATCGCGCAGGGCAAGACGACGGACTGGATGGTGCACATGCTCGGTCAGGCGATCGGCGCGCATACCGACGCGACGCACGGCATGACGCTCGCCGCCGTGAGTATGCCTTACTATCACCACATTCTGCCCTACGGAACGGCGAAGTTTGCGCGCTATGCAGTCAATGTGTGGGGCGTCGATCCTGCGGGCAAGACGGAAGAGAAGATCGCACGCGAGGGCTTGGACGCGATGGCGAAGTGGATGAAGAGCATCGGACTTGTGATGAACATGACGGAGCTCGGCGCAACCCCCGACATGCTCGACGGACTTGTAAAGAGCACGGTCGTGATGGACGGCGGGTACAAGGTTCTTTCGGAGAGCGAGATCCGTGAAATTTACAGGGCAAGTTTCTAAGAGGGGATGAAGTCATAAAAGCCCCCGACGCGGCAAAAACCGCGTCGGGGGCTCTATTGATTTTATCATGCTTTTTTGGAGTGATAATCTTCCTCGAATCCGAGGCTGATGAGGATCGCGCGATCGACGCGGGACATCGTCGATTGCGGCAATTCGCCGATGCGCGACATCAACCGCTTCTTGTCGATCGTGCGGATCTGTTCGAGCAGAATGACGGAATCCTTTTGCAGTCCGAACGCCGAGGGGAGTTCGATGTGCGTAGGGAGCCGCGCCTTGTGAATCTTACTCGTGACGGCGGCGGCGATCACCGTGGGGGAATACTTGTTCCCCGTATCGTTCTGCACGACGAGCACGGGGCGCACGCCCCCCTGCTCGCTCCCCACGACGGGGGAGAGATCGGCATAATAAAGTTCTCCGCGTTTGATATTCATACAATTCCTCTTTCGTAGGCAAAAGCTCTCTCCGTTATCAGTATATGTATGAGAGCAACTTTCTGCCCACGTTCTACGGGGAGTATTGCCTCGGACGCAAAAGTTTATTCCGCTTTTTGAGAAATATTTTCGCGCTTATTATGACAAACACAATAAAAACGTGTATAATATAAAGCAAACAATTTTCGGGGGAGTGTATGAAAACGAACGGCACGGCGGAGAGGAAGGGGCAGATCGCGAGCATCGTCGGGATTGTCTTAAATCTTCTGCTTGCGGGCGGCAAAATTGCGCTCGGAGCGGTCTTTTCGCTCGTCTCCGTCATTGCGGACGGGATCAACAATTTAAGCGACTGCGGCGGGAGCGTCGTCTCCGCCGTGTCCTTCCGCATTGCCGAAAAGCCGGCGGATAAGGAGCACCCCTACGGGCACAGGCGCGTAGAGTACGTCGCATCCATGATGATCGCATTCATCATTCTTGCACTTGCCGTGGAGTTTTTCCGCGAGAGTCTGAACAAGGTTATCGCGGGGAGCACGGCGGAGGGCGGGCTCATCGTGTTTATCGTGCTCGGCGTCTCCATTCTCGTCAAGGGCGGGATGTTCGTGTACTTCCGTATCGTCTCCAAGAAAATCAATTCGGATACCCTGCGCGCGGCGTCGCTCGACAGTGCGTGCGACTGCCTTGCGACGCTCGTCGTCATCGTCGGGCTCGTGCTCTCCCGCTACACGGACTTCCCCGCAGACGGCTATGCGGGCATTCTCATTGCGCTGTTCATCGCGTGGGAGGGGATCGGGATCGTGCGCGAGGCAAGCTCTAAATTGCTCGGACAGGCGCCCGACGAAGCGCTCGTTGACAGCGTAAAGCAGATTTTGTCCTCGGCGGAGGGAATCCTCGGCTATCACGATCTCTTCTTCTTTTCATACGGCAAGCACGCAGTATATGCGACCGTACATATCGAGACGGACGAGGCGCTCTCCGTGCGGAAATCGCACGAGCGGATCGACAAAATCGAACACGCCGTACTCGAACAGACGGGCGTAAAACTCACGGCGCACTGCGACCCCGTCAACCTGCGCGACAGCGAGGCGATAGAGCTCGAAGAGCGGGTGCGCAGCGCGATCGAGGGCATGGTGGACGGCATGAACGTGCACGACTTCCGCCTCGTGCGCGGAGCTAAGAAGAAGGCGGTGTTCGAGGTGGGAATTCCGTTCGACTGCAAAAAGAGCGACGGGGAGCTGAGAAACGACGTGGAGCGGGCGGTGCGCACGCTCGGGAACTACGAGCCGAGCGTCACGATCGAGCGGGAATAACAAATTCGGGTGCAGACCGCGCCCGAATTTTTTTGCCGTATGGAGCATGTTTCTCCTTGTCAATTACAAAAAAAAATGGTATAATCGATTTTGTGTGACGTTTCAGACTTGGAGGATACCGAAATGTTGAAAATCGTGGTAGACGCAATGGGCGGAGACAACGCTCCCGTCGAGATCGTAAAGGGCGCTATTCAGGCGCTCGACGAGCGGAAGAACTTTGCCGTTGTGCTCACGGGCGACGAGGGAATGATCAGGACCGAACTCGCCAAATATAAATACGACAAATCGCGCGTGGAGATCGTGCACTGCTCGGAGGTCATCACCAACGACGACGTGCCCACGTCCGCCGTGCGCAGCAAGAAGGACAGTTCCCTCGTGGTGGGAATGCGCATGCTGAAAGAGAACGACGAGGTGGGCGGATTCGTCTCGGCGGGCTCTACGGGCGCAGTGCTCACGGGCGGGATCATGCTCATCGGGCGGATCAAAGGGGTCATGCGCCCCGCGCTCTGCCCCGGTATTCCCAACGTACGCGGCACGCGCACGCTTCTTTGCGACTGTGGCGCAAACGCGGAGTGCAAACCGCAGTACCTCGCGCAGTTCGGCATTATGGCGTCCGCCTACGCAAAAGCGGCGTTCGGTGTGAAGAGTCCGCGGGTGGGGCTTCTCACCAACGGCACGGAAGAGCACAAGGGCGATCCTCTGCATCAGGAAGCGCACCAGCTGTTGAAGCAGACAAGCTGTATCGACTTCGTCGGCAACATCGAGGGGCGGGACATCATGTACGGAGACGTCGATATCGCCGTGTCCGACGGGTTCTCGGGCAATATCGCGCTCAAATCCATCGAGGGCTGCGGCAAGACGGTTTCCACCGTTTTGAGCAACGAGTTCCGCGCGTCGCTCGGCTCGAAGATCAGCTATCTGTTTGCGCGCAAGCAGTTGAAGAAGTTAAAACTCATGCTCGACTACGCGCGCCTCGGCGGTTCGGTGTTCCTCGGGCTGAAAAAAGTCGTCATCAAGACGCACGGCTCGTCCAAGGCGAAGAGTATCTGTCCCTCCGTCGTGCAGGCGGTGGACGCATACAACAACCACCTCGTAGAGACGATCGAGGAGATGCTCGGAAAAGTCGAGCTTTCGGGAGCGCAGGAGAATGCGTAACGGCGACGACTGGACGGAACACGATTGGAAAAAGGCGGAGAGTATTCTCGGCTACAAGTTCAAAGATAAAGAGCTTCTCATCGCCTGTTTTACGCATAAGTCCTACGCGAACGCGCGCGGAGGCAAGCACAACGAGCGGCGGGAATTTTTGGGAGACGCGGTGCTCGAGCTGTGCGTCACCGAAAAGCTGTATCAGCGTGTGGAGCAGGACGAGGGCAAGCTCACCGAGCTTCGCCAGCGTTTCGTGAGTAAAGAGGCGCTGGAAGCGGCAACAAACCGCGCAGGGCTCATGGCGCTCCTTCGCTATTCGGGCGGGGAAGAGAACATTCGCGGCAAGACGCCCTCCAACCTCTTCGAAGCGGTCGTTGCGGGGCTGTATCTCGACGGCGGCATGGCACCCGTGCAGGCGTTCCTCGAACAGTATCTCTCCGAGGACGACACCGTCAATTATAAGACGCTCTTGCAGGAATACGTACAGGCGAGAACGAAGCAGACGCCCGACTACGGGAAGGCGGAAATGCTTACAAACGGAAAATATCATTGCACCGTAACGGCGCTCGGCAAGGCGGGCGAGGGAACGGGCGCAAGTATCAAAGAAGCGGAGACCGCCGCGGCGGAAGCGCTCTATCATATCCTTACAAAGGGGAATCAGCAGTGAATTTCAAAGAAATACAACTCGTGGGGTTCAAGTCGTTTGCAGACAGAACCTCGATCAAATTCGACGACGGCGTGACCTGTATCGTCGGTCCGAACGGCTGCGGAAAATCCAACGTTGCCGACGCGGTGCGCTGGGTGCTCGGTGAGCAGTCGGCGAAGACGCTGCGCGGTTCGAGCATGCAGGACGTCATCTTCGGCGGCACGCAGACGCGCCGCCAGCTCTCCTATTGCGAAGTGACGCTCGTGTTCGACAATGCGGAAAGGCTCTTCGATATCGAGTATGAAGAGGTCGCGATGACGCGCCGTCTGTACCGCTCGGGCGAGAGCGAATATCTTCTCAACAAACAGCCCTGCCGCCTCAAAGATATCGTCGCGCTTCTGCACGGCGTCGGTATCGGTAAGGAAGGTTATTCCATCATCGGACAGGGCAAGGTAGAGCAGATCATGAACGCCAAGCCTGAGGATCGCCGCGCCATCTTCGAGGAAGCGACGGGCGTCATGGCGTTCAAGACGCGCAAGGGCGAAATCGAGCGCAAGCTGGAAAACGCAAAGGACAATCTGACCGTATTCGTTCAGCGTATGGACGAGACGGAGAAGCAGTTGAAACCCCTCGAACGGCAGGCGGAGACGGCGAAAAAATACCGCACTTATTCGGAAGAACTCAAATACGAAGAGGTGAATACATACCTTCTGCGCTGCGAAAACGCGATCGTCGAGACCGACCGCTATCGCGGCAGAATGCAGCGAGCGAGCGAGCGTATCGGCGAAATCGATATCGAGCTTGCGAAGGTCAACGAAGAGGAGACGAACGTCCGCGAGCGCATCAACACTTCGGACGAGGAGCTCAGAGAACTCAACAGCAAGCGGCTCAAATACGAAGTCGGGCTCGAACACAAGAGCGGCGAGGCGCGCCTCATCGCAGACCGTATCCGCCACTACGGCGACGATCTGAGAAAGGCGGGGGACAACGTTGCCTATGCGCAGAGGCGTTCGCAGGAGCTCGATCAGGAGATCGTCGGCTTCAACAAGCGCACGGAGAAGAACACCCGCCGTATCGACGAGTTGAACGGGGAGCGCGCCGCGCTCACGTTGAAGCTCGAAGAGGCGGACGCGCGCGTTGCCGCATACGAGAATATCGCAAGAGAAAAGCGGGAGCGCGAGCTCTCGTCGGTCGAGGACCTCTCCAAGGTACGTGCCGACCGCGGCAAGCTCTCCGCACGGCGCGACGCCGCGAGCGAGCGTATCGAAGAGGTGCGCACCGCGATCGAGAAGGAAGAGGCGAAGTGGGAGGAGTTCTCCTCGCAGCTCACTTCCTGCGTTGTGGACGTGGAAAAGACGGAAAAATTCTTGAAAGAGGGCGAGGAGAAGAGACAGTCGCTCACGGAGGAGATCCACGACCTCATGCTCTCCGAGCAGAAGATCACCCGCGAGGTCGCCGATTGCGATCGCTCGATCTCCAACCTCAAGAACAATCTCGAAATGTACACCGACCTCAAAAACCGCTTCAACGGCTATAAGGACTCGGTGCGCAGATTACAGCTCACGGCAAAGAACGATCCCGCGCTCGGGAGCAAGATCAAGGGCGCGATCGCGGATATCGTCTCGACGGACGCGAAGTACGAAGTTGCGATCGAGACGGCGTTCGGCGGGGCCATGCAGAACCTCGTCACGGCGACGGCGGACGACGCGCGCTACCTCATCGAATATCTGAAGCGTTCGGGTGGCGGTATCGTAACGTTTCTGCCCGTTGCGGCAATGCGCCCGCACTTCAACTCGCGCGAGATCGAGCAGGCGCTTAAAGAGCAAGGCGCGCTCGGACTTGCGGACGAGCTTGTAAAGTACGACCCGTATTACGACAACATCATCAAAAATCTGCTCGGGAATACCCTTGTATGCGATACGATCGCGAATGCGACGGCGATCGCCAAGAAGTATCCCCGCGCGTTCAAGCTCGTCACGCTCGATGGCGACACTATCGCAACGAGCGGTGCGATGACGGGCGGCTCGCGTCGGCGCGACAGCGGCAACCTGCTTGCGGGCGAGCGCAATATTCACGAGTGCGAAGAGGGCATCAAGCAAAAGACGGAGATGATGGAGAAGCTGACAAGGACGCTCTCCGAGCGGAGCGCAGAGCGCGCCGCGGCGCAGGAGAGCCTTGAAGAGCTCCGCGCGCAGTTGCAGAGTAGTTCTGCATCTCTCGCCGCACTTACGCAGAGAAAGAGCGCGCTCGAAGGGCTGATTGCCGACACCGAGAAGGATCTCAACGACTATCGGTTGCTCCTCGATTCGCTCACGCGCACGGCGGAGACGCTCGAAAGCGAATATCTCTCCTCCTCCGAGAGCGAAGACGTATTGAATAAGATCCGTTCGGCGGCGGCAGAGGAACTCTCCGCGCAGAACGCCGAGGCGGAGAAACTCCGCGCGGAGCTTACGGAGCTTCGCGGGCGCAGACACGAGCTCGAAATCGAGATCGCGCAGCTCACGGCGGAGAATACGGCGAACGTCCGCAACAGAGAGGACGCCGAGCGCGAGAAGGCGAGCATACTCGATCAGGTCGAGCGCACGCGCGCACAGATGGCGGAGACGGAGTCGCTCATTCAGCAGCTGAGGCGCGACGAAGAGCTCGCGGCGCTCTCCAAAGAGGAGCAGGAGCAGGTCGCCGAGATCCGCGCACGCATCGGCGAGGTCGAGGAAGAGAAGCGCACGTTGAGCGCACGGCAGCTTGAAATCGGCAAGACCAAGAACGAATATCTCTCCGAACAGCAGACACTGAGCGATACCAAATATAAGTGCGAAGTGGAGATCACCAAGATCGAGACGGGGCTTGAAAACTGGAAACAGCGCATGTCCGAAGCGTACGATTTGACGTACGAGACGGCGAAGGAATTGCAGGACGAGAACTACGATATCACGCAGTCGTATGCGAATATCAACAGCTTGAAGCACAAGATCGGCGCGCTCGGTCCCATCAACCAGAATGCGGAAGAGGACTACGACAATCTGTTTGCCCGCTATTCCGAGATGCAGACGCAGAAGAACGATCTCGACAAGGGTATCGAGGACTTGACGGGCGTGCTCACCCAGCTCAAAGGGGAGATGCAGAAGAAGTTCGACGAGGGCTTCAATTCCATCAACGATAACTTCACGCGTATCTTCAAGGAACTCTTCGGCGGCGGTAAGGCGGAGATGCAGCTCGACTACGAGAACTGCGACGATCCGCTCAACGCGGGCGTGGAGATCGTCGCCTGCCCTCCGGGCAAGAAGCTTACGAAGATCTCGCTCCTTTCGGGCGGCGAGCGCGCGTTCACGGCAATCGCCATTCTGTTCGCGATTCTCAAGTCCCGCCCCATGCCGTTCTGTATTCTCGACGAGATCGAGGCGGCGCTCGACGAGGCGAACGTAGACCGCTTCGCGAAGTACCTGAAGAAGTTCTCCAAGGAGACGCAGTTCGTCGTCATTACGCACAGAAAGCCGACGATGAACCAGGCGGATTGTCTCTTCGGCGTCACCATGGAGGAGAAGGGCGTCTCCAAGATCGTCTCCGTCAAGCTGTCGGAAGTGGAGGCGAAACTCGGCGGCGATACCGTCATCGCATAGTACATAGAGGAGGGCAAGCATGGGCATTTTCGGTAAGATCAAGAATGCACTCAAAAAGACGAAGGAGAGCGTCTCGCACAAGATGCGCCAGCTCTTTTTGAAGAATAAGATCGGAAACGAATTTTACGACGAGCTGGAAGAGATTTTGATCTCCGCCGACGTCTCCGTTCGCACGGCGGAGGACGTCGTCGAACAGGTCAAGGAAGAGGCGATCGGCAATAAGATCAAAGACGAGGCGTACGTGACCGACCTTCTCAAAGACATTCTGGAAGATACGCTCAACGAAGCGCCCGTGCCCGAGATCGAGTATCCGTGCGTCATCATGCTCGTCGGTGTCAACGGCGTCGGCAAGACGACGACGATCGGCAAGATCGCAAACTATTTTATTTCTCAGAAAAAGACGGTCACCGTTGCGGCGGCGGATACCTTCCGCGCGGCGGCGATCGATCAGCTCTCCGTGTGGGCGGATCGGGCAAAGGTGCGCATTGTCAAGCACGAGGACGGGAGCGACCCTTCCGCCGTCGTATTCGATGCGGTATCGTCCGCAAACGCGCGCGGCTCGGACGGCGTGCTCATAGACACTGCGGGGCGGCTGCACGTCAAAGAGAACCTCATGAACGAGCTGAAAAAGATGGACAGGGTCGTCGGACGGGAGTATCCCGAGGCGGCGTTCTATAAATTTCTGGTGCTCGACGCCACGACGGGGCAGAATGCCTTTTCGCAGGCGCGCGTGTTCGATGAGGCGGTCGATCTCGACGGGATCGTGCTGACCAAGCTCGACGGAACCGCGAAGGGCGGGTTTGTATTCTCGCTTTGCGGGGAACTCGGTATCCCCGTGGTGTTCGCGGGCGTCGGCGAGCAGATCGACGATCTCGAACTCTTCGACGCGGAGCAGTTTGTAGAGGGATTTTTTTAACCGCTTGTTTCGAACGATTTGTTTCAAGGGCAGAAACAAATCGTTCGAGGAATGTAACTTATATGCTGAGCTTCGGTAGTTGTCATTTATCATCAACCGACAA
>CAMWQK010000025.1 GCA_947176445.1 uncultured Clostridia bacterium
GACCTGCCCGATGGTATTCTTCCACATGTACCTGTTTTCGAGGTTGTTCCCCTCCACCACGCACCCGCCGGGAAAGCGCAAAAATGCGGGCTTTAAGTCCTTCATGTGCGCGACGAGATCGCGGCGGAAGATGCCGAGAACGGCGTTTTCGGGCATGAGCGAGAAGCAATCGACGTGCACCGTCCCCGCCTTCAAGAGGCGGAACGCAAAGTCCGCCTTCTCCGCGCTCTGCTTGGCTTTGAGCACGAAGGCGTACTTGTGCCACTTGCCGTCCGCTTTGAGTTTCAACGTCTTTTCAATGACGGGCGCATCACCCTGATATACGCCCACCGTCGCCTTGTCCTTATAGTCGTAAGAGCGCGCATAGAAGGAGACTTTATACTTCTCCTTCGCTTCGAGGAACACGCCGTCGTAAGCCTTATTCTTAATGCCGTTTCCGCCCTCGGAGACGGTCACCCGCATATAGTGCGGATTTTCGGAGAAGAGCGCGCGGTCGGTCTTCAACTTCATGCCGACGCTTGCACCCCGCGGATACGCTTCCCAGGCATAGCCGCCGTCGAAGTCGACGATATAATGATCGCGCTCGCCGTGGGCTTCCTTCGCCTCGAAGTTGCGGTTTTCGAGCATTTCGGCGTACAGTCCGCCGTCCAATGCGTAGTTGATATCCTCTATAAACAGTCCGATGCCCTCGCCGACGGGCGATTTACCTTCCTGTGAAATGCAAATTTTCATGATATACTCCCTGCTGATCGTCTCGATTGATATTATATCAAAAATTGCCCGTATTTACAAGAAATGCGGGCATTAAAATCGTGATTTTATTACTTATTCTCGATCGAATGGGCAATAAAGGTGATATGGTCGGCGGCACGCTCGAGATTTCCGACGAGGTTGATGTACACGTTGGAATTCTGCGGCTGGCACTTTCCTTCGTTGAGCCGCTCGATGTGCGCCGCACCCAGCCGACGCCTGTCGCGGTCGATTTCGTCCTCGAGCTCGTCTACCTCTTTCAGCCCCGAATGATCCTTATTGAGGAAGGTCTCAAGCGAGAGCGCGTAGAGGCGTTTGATCTTCTCGTACATCTCCTTTGTCGAATCGAGGAACTCATCCGAGAAGACAAGATCGTCGTTGACGTAGTGGCTCGTATACTTCGTCACGTTGTCGGCAAGTGCGCCAAGGCGCATGATGTCGTTGAGAACGTAGTGAAGATTTGAGACCGTCTTCTCCTCTTCAATGACGAGGTCGGTCGCGGAGAGCTTGACGAGATACTCCACCATGCTGCGGTTCACCGAAGCAAGATGGGTATTCTGCTCGAGCACCTTTTCCTTTGCCGAGACGTCCTTCTCCAAAAACGCCTCGAACGAGCCGGTCAGCGTATCCATTGCGTATGTGAGCAGTTTACCGGTGCCCTGATACAGGTGCTCCAGAGCGACGGAGGGCGAGCGCAACAGACGTTCGTCCAGCTCGGCGATGATCGCCTTTTCCGCCTCGTCCGGCTTTTTCTTCTTCTCGCCGCGCACAACGAAGTTCGAGAGCTTGACGAATAAATTGATGAACGGCAGGAAGAGCGCAGTACATATCACGTTGAAGAGCGTGTGGAAGAGCGTGATCTGGAACTCGGTATTGCCGGGGAAGGCGGGCACGATGAGTGTCTCCGCAAACCCCTTCCAGCTCAGCATGATGATCATAAAGAGTACCGCGCCGAAGAAGTTGAACATGAAGTGAATGAGGGCGGCGCGCTTTGCGTTGGCGTTCGCACCCATCGAGGAGAGCAGCGCCGTAACGCACGTTCCGATGTTCGAACCGATGACGATAAAGAAGAGCGTATTGCCCCCCATTCCGCTGAACAGTCCCGCCGCCGCCATCGTGATGACGATGGTGTTGACCGCGGTAGACGACTGAATGAGCGCCGTTACCGCAATGCCGACAAGCAGGAAGATGATAGGCGCAAACGGCGTATTCAAGCCCTTGAAAAATTCAAAGATCGCATTGTATTCGCTCGATCCCGGCTCGAAGCTCAACGCTCCGGACATGACCGAAAGTCCCACAAACAATAAGCCAAACCCCGCAAGCGCGTTGCCGAGCGTCTTGATCTTATCGCTCTTCGCAAAGATCGTGACGAATGCGCCGATCGAGGCGAATGCCAGAAAGAAGATGGTAAAGCTGAGTCCCGCTCCCGCACTGCTGCCGAGCGCGATCAGCCACGCCGCAAGCGTCGTGCCGATATTCGCACCCATGATCATTGCCGTCGCCTGAAATAGCGACATAATGCCCGCATTTACGAGACCGACGACCATGACGGTCGTAAATCCCGAATTTTGCGCAATTACCGTAACCGCCGCACCCATTCCGACGCAGGCAAAGCGGTTGCGCGCCGTCTTGCCGAGCAAGTTTTTGAGTTTTGCATGAGCGAGCTTCGTCAGATTATCGGAAAGCATTCTCATACCGATGAGTAGCGTACCCATACCGCCGAGAATCATCATGACGATTTTCACGTAATACATTCGCTTCTTAACTCTCCTTTGTAGCAGTGAAAACTGCATTTAATATTATATCAAGAATATACAGCCCTGTCTCGCTATTACAATATATTGAAAATCAATCGGGGGAAATTTTTTGAAAGACAGTCCGATATGATATAGTATCGGTAAAAAGTGCACTTCGCAAACGAAAAAAATCATTTTGGAAAAGAGGGCAAAAAAACGCTTGCAAATTAAAATGGCATTTGGTATAATAGTTTCGCAATCGAGGCGTAGCGCAGCACGGCAAAAGCGCTTGGTTGATTGCGTTTATAGATCGAGGCGTAGCGCAGCACGGCAAAAGCGCTTGGTTCGGGGTGAGACTTGCGTTCTGCCGAACAGCACGGTGTGCTGTCGGCGCAAGGCGAACTGAGATTTTTGACATTGCCGTCAAAAATCGTGACCGAGCGACACGCGCTCCTTGGTGTCGCGAGAACAAGAGGTCGACCTCTTGGTCGCAGATCAACTTAATTACACGTTTATTTATATATCGAGGCGTAGCGCAGCTTGGTAGCGCGCTTGGTTCGGGACCAAGAGGTCGTGAGTTCAAATCTCGTCGCCTCGACCAAAAAAACCGAAGGGAATTTCCCTTCGGTTTTTTTGTTGCGGCGACGAGCCGCTTGAAATCACGCGTTCCCGTGAGTTCACGCGAGGAGCGTACACCGCTGTTTCGATTACTTCCTCACGGCTGTTAGCGACGACGCTTCGGATTTCAATCCGAAATCTCGTCGCCTCGACTTCAACACGAGCCGCTTGAACTCACGTAACTTTCTTCGAACACTTACCTGATAAAGTTCGTCCTTGTACCCTTTTCGACGTCGGGCGCGTTGATCCCCGCCTCTTTGCCCGCCTGAATGCACTTCAAGATCCAAGCCATGTTGCGCCCTAAATTGCGCATCGTCTGTAATCCCTCTAAGTCCTGTTTGACTTCCTCGGGCGAATTTCCGTGCACCATATTCCAATAGGTAGAAGAAATGACGGGCATCTGCGCGATCGTGAGATGCTTTGAGAGCGCATCGAGAGACGCCGTTGTACCCGCGCGGCGTGCCGAAGCGATCACCGCACCAGGCTTATGTGCAAACGCCCCGCCGCCCGCGTAGAACAGACGGTCGAGCGCGGATAAAACCTTTCCGCTCGGGTGCGCATAGTAGACGGGCGTTCCGAACACGAACCCGTCCGCCTCCTTCGCCTTGTCAATCCACTCGTTGATAAAATCGTCGTTGAATACGCAGTGGTGTTTGCCCCTGCAACCGCCGCAGCCGATGCAGTCGCGCACGGGCTTGGAACCGATCTGCAAAATCTCCGTCTCGATCCACTCTCCGTGCAAAACCTCGGCAATCTCCGAAAGTGCGGTAAAGGTGCAGCCCTTCTCGCGGCTGCTGCCGTTGATCATTAATACCATCATAACTTTCTCCTTATTCATTGATAATATCCAAATATTCTTTGTCGTGCTCATACCGCGCAACGGTGAGCTTGTTGCCGTCCAAATCCGTTCCCTTCCACAGCGAGAACCAGTCGGGGTGGCGGAGATACTTGATCGCGATATCGTCCCAGATATAGCACCCCTTCTCGCCCGTACCGAAGGTCAGCTCGCGCGAACGCCCCACAATGCGGCGCATCACATCTTTCTCGCCGATCTCCTTTTGCTGAATGTTGAGCCTTGGATTGCGGCAGGTGTCCATCGTGACGGCAATATGCGGAAATTTCACGCACTCCGCAAACACTGCGGGATTGACGCCGTGATTAAATTCATACTTTCCGTAGTTGGGCACTTCCGAAACGTTCCCGCCCATGAAGATAAATTTTGCGGGCTGTTTCTTCTGCAACAGCGCGCCGACGAGCGTCATCGGTCCGAGACTGATCAGGATATACTCTCCCGAAAATTCGGCAAGCCACTCTTCGAACTTCTTTACCTCGCTCGGGCAAGCACGCTCTTCAAACAGATCGCCCATGCCGTCACCCCCGTGGATCGCCGCGAGATACTCCGCGGGCTGCGGGATATCCGTCGTATCCACGACCGTCACGGGCAGCGGGGCATATTGCAGATTTGCAACGAGCTTCTTTGCATTCCGAAGTGCGATATCCGCAGGCACGTTTCCGCCGATCGCAACGAGATCGACGCCGTCGTACCCGTCCTCTTTCGCATGTGCGAGCGCGTCGGCCGTCGCCGCCGCGTCGTCAAGCCCGTAATCGCAAAATAAAACAAGTTTCATACGCACATTATATCATAAAACCGCCCCGTATGCAAGGCGGTTTTGAAAAGTTGCAATAAAAAATCGCCCCGCCTCTCAAAGAGGCAGGGCGAATAGATTACATGATATTTTTCACCCAGCGGGGGAAGAGCGTCACGTCGCGGATGTTCTCCATACCCGTCACGTACATGACGAACCGCTCGAACCCAAGCCCGAACCCGCTGTGCGGCACGCTGCCGAATACGCGGAGATCGAGATACTGCTTGTATGCGTCCATGTCCATATGGCGCACCTTCATCGCCGAAACGAGCTTGTCGTAGTCCGCCTCGCGCTCGCTGCATCCGATGATCTCGCCGATGCCGGGAACGAGCAGGTCGGTTGCCGCGACCGTCTTCCCGTCGGCATTCTGCTTCATATAGAAGGACTTGATGTCCTTGGGATAGTTGGTGACGAACACGGGCTTTTTGAAGACCACCTCGGTGAGATACTTCTCGTGCTCCGTCTGAAGATCGCACCCCCACTCCACGGGAAACTGGAACTTCGCGTTCTCCTTCTTCAGAATCTCAATGGCGTCGGTATAGTCGCACACGCCGAACTCGCTGTTGAGGACGTGATTGAGCTTGTCTTTGAGCCCCTTCTCGACAAAGTTATCGAAGAAATTCATCTCGTCGGGGCACTCTTCGAGCACCGCACGAATGACGTACTTCAACATCTCCTCGGCAATCTCCATAATATCGGGAAGCTCGGCAAACGCGACCTCGGGTTCGACGTGCCAGAACTCCGAAAGGTGCTTGGTCGTGTTCGACTTCTCCGCACGGAAGGAAGGTCCGAAGGTGTAGATCTTGGAGAACGCCGTTGCGGCGACCTCGCCCTCGAGCTGACCGGAGACGGACAAGCCCGCCTTCTGCCCGAAGAAATCGTTTTTATAGAACTCCTCTTCGCTGCCCGCCTTGGCGTTATAGCCGTGCGTGGTGACGCGGAACATCTCCCCCGCGCCCTCGCAGTCGCTCGCCGTGATAATGGGCGTATTCATATAGTAATAGCGGTTCTCGTGGAAGTAGCGATGGATCGCCTGCGCCGCCACCGACCGCACGCGGAACACCGCGGTAAAGGTGTTGGTACGAAGTCTGAGGTGCGGAATACCGCGCAAAAATTCGAGCGTCGTGCGCTTCTTCTGAATGGGATATTCGGGCGGGCACTTGCCGAGGAGCTTGACCTCCTTCGCGTTGACCTCTACGCCGTCCCCTCTGTACGCCTTGACGACCTCGCCGATGACGCAGACGGACGCGCCGTTCTTTACGCACTCGGGATCGAGCGCAACGGCGTTCTTATCGACGACGATCTGCAAACGGGCAAAGCTCGTGCCGTCGCCAAGTTCCAGAAAGGCGACCTGCGCCGAATCTCGGAAGGTCTTGACCCAACCGCAGACGGTGACTTCCTTTCCAAGGTACGCCCTGTCGCTTAATACGTTGTAAATATCGATGTGTTTCATATTCCGTCTCCTGTCTATTCCTGATCTGCGTACTTTTCGTCGCGAATAGAGAAAATCTTCCCCTCGCCTTTTAGAATACGCTCGCAATAATCTTTTTCACTTTTGAGCGGCGTTTCGAACTCCATGCCCGCAAGCATTTTATGCCCGATGCCGTGAATGTCCGAGCCCGCCGTCTGCGGCATGCCGTACATCTCCGCATACATCTTCGCCACCTTATTTTCGATCTCCCGACGGGAGATGTTGAGCACCTCGAACCCGTCTACGTCCGAAGTATACAGCCGAACGTGATCGATATAGAAGTCCTGGCGGAACGGATGCGCCTGTATGACCATTCCGCCCTCTTTCCGCGCAAACGCAAAGAACTCCTTTGGCGTCATCTCCATGATCTCGGGATGTTTCAGAAGCCACGCTTTATCCAGCCCGTAGACGAGGAAGTCCGTGCCCCAATAGGAATATTCGAACCCGAAGAACACGTCGAACTTGCCCTCTGCAAGCTCCTTCACCTGCTCGTACCCCTCGCAGTATTTTTCGATCTGCTGAGAATAGGGCAACTTCCTGTCCACCGTCGTATTGCCGTTGAGAAAGTGATCGGTCACGAAGATCCCCTTGTAGCCGAGGCGGACGAATTTTTCAACGACCTGCTGCGGCTGAAAGTAGGAGCACGCGCTCACGGTCGTGGTATGCAGATGTGTTTCGTAGCGGTACATAATTACCTCTGCTTAGTATGCTCTTGCAAAGAACACGGTGTGCTTTGCTTGCTTGCCACAAGTCACGCAGGTCTTTGCCGTGTGCTTCTTGTCCATAACGCGGGAGGTCGCCTGCGCAAACTCCTTCACCTTGTCCTCGCACGCGCGGCAACCGCACCAGCCCGCGCGCACAAAGTTGCCCTTGTTCACGCCGTCGAGGAGCTCTTCGAGCGTCTCGGCATCGACGATGCGGTCGTTCATACGCGCCTTTGCGCGCTTGTACATATTCTCCGAAATCTCGTCGAGGAGCGCCTCGATCTTGATCTCCGCGTTTTTGAGCTCGATCTCCTGCTTTTCGAGCGTATCTCTGCGGCAGACGAGCATCTTGCCCGCCTCGATATCGCGCGGGCCGAGCTCGATGCGGATGGGCACGCCCTTCATCTCCCACTCGTTGAACTTCCAACCGGGGGAATTGTCGCTGTCGTCGATCTTCACGCGGATTCCCGCCGCCTTCAAGCGGGCGGAGAGCGCCTCGCACGCTTCGAGCACCCCCTCCTTCTTCATCGCGATGGGCACGATGACCGCCTGCACAGGCGCGACGACGGGCGGAAGCACCAGCCCGCGCTGATCGCCGTGCGTCATGATGATCGCCCCGATGAGGCGGGTGGATACCCCGAACGACATCGTGTATCCGTATTTCTGCGCCCCGTCTTTATCGGTAAATTTAATATCGAACGCCTTGGAGAAATTCTGCCCGAGGTAGTGCGAAGTCCCCGACTGCAAGCTCTTGCCGTCGTGCATCATCGCCTCCATGCCGTAGGTCGCAACCGCGCCCGCAAACTTCTCCTTCTCCGTTTTCAGTCCCGTCAGAACGGGCATCGCAAGGCAGGTCTTTGCAAACTCTTCGTAGACGCTAAGCATCTTCTGCGTCTCTTCTTCCGCCTCCTCGGCGGTCGCAAATACGGAGTGCCCCTCCTGCCACAAAAATTCGCTCGTGCGGAGGAACGGACGCGTCGTCTTTTCCCAGCGCATGACGTTCGCCCACTGGTTCATTCTCACAGGCAGATCGCGCCAGCTCTCCACCCACTTGCCGAACATCGTGCCGATGATCGTCTCCGAGGTCGGGCGCACGCACAGGGGCTCCTGCAACTTCTCCCCGCCCGCATGCGTCACAACGGCGACTTCGGGCGCAAAGCCCTCTACGTGCTCCGCCTCCTTCGTCATAAAGCTCATGGGAATGAGCAGCGGGAAGTATGCGTTCTCGTAATTCGCCGCCTGAAAACGGGTATTGAATTCATTCTGGATGTTCTCCCAGATCGCGTATCCGTAAGGGCGAATGACCATCGTGCCCTTGACGGGTCCGTAATCGACGAGCTTCGTCTTAACGACGACGTCGGTATACCACTGCGGGAAGTCACTCTCGATATCGGCGATCTGCGCCACGAACTGTTTTTCCATAATCACTCCAAAAAATAACCGTACTAAAAAAAGATATGATTATTATACCATATCTTTTTTCGTTCGTCTATTGATTGAAAATGATTTTTTTATTTTTCTCTGCGATTTGCCGCGCGGAAAAATAATTTTTTGAGCACGGGAAAGAGCAGAAACACGCTCACCGTCGCGCATATTGTCTGCGTGAGCATGGTCAGAAATCCCGTGTAGAAGTACGCCACCGTCGCGTCCGCCGAGTACCCGTAGATGAGCGGCGTTATAACGTCGTCAAACAGTGTAAAGCACACCGTGCAGAACGCCGCAAGCGCCGTGACCGAGGCGAGCTCCTTCGCATTCTCCTTGCCCTTAAACTTCCCAACAAAGAGCAAGACGGCGCAAAAGATGACGAGCGCGCACATGACGGAGAACAGCACCCACAGC
>CAMWQK010000026.1 GCA_947176445.1 uncultured Clostridia bacterium
ACGTCGTGCTCGAGTGCACGGGCTTCTACTGCAAGAAAGACAAGGCAATGGCGCACATCAACGCCGGCGCAAAGAAAGTCGTTATCTCCGCTCCCGCGGGCAACGACCTTCCCACCGTTGTTTACAGCGTAAACGAGAAGACGCTCAAAGCGTCCGATACGATCATCTCTGCGGCTTCCTGCACGACCAACTGCCTTGCTCCCATGGCAAACGCGCTCAACAAGCTCGCTAAGATCAAGAAGGGCTACATGACGACCATTCACGCATATACGGGCGACCAGATGGTTCTCGACGGACCTCACCGCAAGGGCGACCTTCGCCGTGCACGCGCTGCGGCTGTGAACATCGTTCCCAACTCCACGGGCGCTGCAAAGGCAATCGGGCTCGTTATTCCCGAGCTTGCAGGCGTTCTCGACGGATGCGCTCAGCGCGTTCCCGTTCCCACCGGTTCGCTGACCCAGCTCATCGCGATCTGCGAGGGCGAGGTTGACGCGGCTACCGTCAATCAGGCAATGAAGGACGCGTCTTCCGCATCCTTCGGCTACACCGAGGAAGAGCTTGTCTCCTCCGACATCATCGGCATCACCTACGGTTCGCTCTTCGATGCAACGCAGACGAAGTGCATGCCCATGGGCGACGGCACGACGCTTGTTAAGGTTGTTTCCTGGTACGACAACGAGAACTCCTACACGAGCCAGATGGTAAGAACCATCAAATATTTCGCAGAGCTTTAATCTTTGCACTTCCAAGCCCTTCCCGAATATCGGGAGGGGCTTTTCTTTTTGCCCTCGTCTTCGGTGTTAAAACGGGGGAGAAATGCATACAATAAGAGGAGATGAAACTGCTGGGCGAAATTGAAAAATTACTGCAAAAGACGGGCGCTGTTGACGCACTCGGCGTGCAGTACACAGTCATAGACGGCAAGGGCGGATACTTTCAGAACATCAAACGGATTTTGGAATTTTCTCAGACGCGCATCGTGTTGCAGGGCAAGAAGGGGAGTGTCGCCGTAGAGGGGAACGGGCTTTCGCTCGGCAAGTACTTCGGCGGCGACGCCATGGTGATCGGCGATATTGCGCGGGTGATGCGCGAGTAGCGGGAGGGACAGGTGCAAAGAAAGGTACAGATTTTTGTAGAGGGATTGAGCGCGTTCCGCGCGGCAGACAAGCTCAAAGGCGCGGGTATTCCTGTTCTGTCCGTAAAAAAAACGCAAAAAAACGGCGTAGTTTTGGAGGTTGCGAGGAAAGACCTCGAAAAAGTTTTTGCAATTTTGCGCGGTTCGTGTTATAATATAAAAAAAATACGCTTCCGCGGGCTTGCCAGACTGTGCAAAACGGTCGTATGGCGCGTGGGGCTTGCCGCAGGGGCGATCCTCGGGATCGCCGCAGTCTGCTTTTCCGAAACGCGCATTCTCCGCGTAGAATACACGGGAAGCGGCGCATACTATGCGGGAGAGGCAGAGGAAATTCTCAATCGCGGCGGCGTAAAGCGCTACGGCGCGGTGCCCGACGGGTATGCGGAAATTGAGGCGGAAATTCTCGCCCTGCCGCGCGTCAGCTTTTGCTCGCTGCACAGCGATGGCGGCATTCTGACGGTGGAAATCGAGGTCTCGGACGACAATGCGGTCATCTCCTCGCGTCCGCTCACGGCGAGCGCGGACGGAACGCTCAAGGAGCTCACCGTCGTTCGCGGCGTGGCAGTCCACAGCGTGGGCGACAGCGTGGCGGCGGGGGAGCAGCTCGTCGTCGGAACGGACGAAAGGGCGATCGTCATTGCGCGGGCGATTATCGCGTCGTCCTTTGAAAGGGAGTACACGGGGAGCGAGGCGGAGGCGCGCGCGCAGGCGCTTCTCGAATGCAGCACGCTGAAAGATATTTCCGTCGTGCAGACGGAACAAGGTTGGTTGGTTACGGGACGGGCGGAGACGGAGGTATCCGTCAATCTCGGCTGAGGAGGAAGAAATACGGCTAAGAAATCATACACGGTAGAGACGGGGAGCCTGGATAAATTGCAGCGCGTGCTCGGTGTGTTCGATGAAAATCTCGACCTGATCGCGCGCGAGCTCGAAGTTCTGACGCGGATCGAGGGAACGAAGATCGTCCTCGACGGCGAGGACGTGAACACGTCCGTCGGCGCAGAAGTGCTCGGCAGTCTCTTGAAAATCGTCGACGCGGGGGAGCATATCGACAAGAGCAGTCTCCTCTATTGCATTGCGTTGGCGCGGGAAGGACATTCCGAAGATATCGAGGGAATTATGAAGGGCGTCGTCGCGGTCACTTCGCGCGGAAAGCCCGTCAAGTGCAAGACGGTGGGGCAGAAGGACTACGTCGCCGCCGTCAAGAAAAATACGGTAACGTTCGGCGTGGGACCTGCGGGTACGGGAAAGACGTATCTCGCGGTGTGTCTTGCCGCCGCGGCATATAAGGGAAAACAGGTCGAAAAGATCATTCTGACGCGCCCCGCAGTCGAGGCGGGCGAAAAGCTCGGCTTTCTGCCGGGGGATTTGCAGACGAAGGTCGATCCGTACCTAAGACCGCTCTACGACGCTTTGCAGGAGATGTTCGGCTTGGAGACGTACGCAAAACTCATGGAGAAGGGCGTCATCGAGGTCGCGCCGCTCGCGTACATGCGCGGCAGAACGCTCTCGAACGCGTTCGTCATTCTCGACGAGGCGCAGAACGCCACGCGCGAGCAGATGAAGATGTTTTTGACCCGTCTCGGCGACGGGAGCAAGATGGTGATCACGGGCGACATGACGCAGACCGATCTGCCCGAGGGCAAGACGAGCGGCTTAAAGCACGCCGTCGGGATTCTCAAAGGCGTAGACGACATCGCGGTATGTACGCTCACGGAAAAGGACGTTGTACGGCACCCGCTCGTACAGAGCATCGTCCGTGCCTACGAAAGAGACAGTGCAAAAAAAACAAAAGGAAAGGGAAGTCATGAGTGAAAAGGTATATCCGAAGAATAAGACCCGCGTCGTAAAGGTCTCGGAACTCATTCAGAGTGCGTGCATCTTTTTTGCATGCTATATTTTCATGCTGCTCGTACTCTTCATCATGCTCGTTCTGCACGACATCAACGGCTGGCTGGACTTCTGCATCAACCGCCCGACGGAGATGTTCTCGCTGTGCGTCTGTATCTTCCTTCTGTACTTTATTATCTACTTTTACTACTATTTCGAGAACAAGGAATTTCTCGTCCAGACCAAGAACATTCTGTGTATTTTTACCATCATCACGGTATGCGTGGTGCTGTGTTCGCTTGCGGGAACGTACGTCAACGTATACGTCCGTCCTGCGGCGCTCCTCTCCATCGTATGCGTGTTCCTGTTCAACCGCCGTCAGGCGATCATTCTCAACTTCGTCTTTTTCATGCTCGTGTTCATCATCGATAACTACACGAACGGCTTCGGTACGGATATCCCGCCCCAGCTCATGTACCATTCGATCATGCGCGGGTTTGTGTGCGGCACGCTCGCAGTCTTTGTTGCAAACAGCGTCAGAACGCGCGGCGGCATTTTATTGACGGGCTTGATCATCGCCGTTCCTACGGTTGCGATCGCGATCCTCTTCGAGGTTTCGAATGCGGGCACGCACATTCAGTGGCTGAGCTTCGTGGGGGCGATCGGTTGGAGTATCCTCGGCTGTATTCTGTCCTCCATTCTCGCCATCGCGTTTTTGCCCGTGCTCGAAGTCATGTTCAACCGTCTGACGGTGTTCCGCCTTCGCGAGCTCACGCGGACGGACGCGAACCTGCTCGTCCGCATGAAGAAGGAAGCGCCGGGCACCTTCAATCACTCGCTCATCGTGGCGCAGCTCGCCGAGTCGTGCGCGCTCGCTATCGACGAGAATGCAGAGATCGCCCGTGCGGCGGCTTACTATCACGACGTCGGCAAACTCAAACAGCCCGACTGCTTCACCGAGAACCAGACGGACTATAATATCCACAACGAACTCACGCCCGAGCTTTCGGCAGACATCATCCGCTCGCACGCAAAGGACGGGTATGAGCTTCTCATTGCAAATCATTTCCCGCAGATTATCGCGGACGTTGCGCTCGAACACCACGGCACGCTGCCCATCAAGTTCTTCTATGCGAAAGCAATGAAGATCTCGGGCGGGGATGCGGATATCGGCGACTATTCCTATCTCGGACCGACGCCCCATTCGAAAATTGCGGCGATCATCATGATCGCAGATGCCTCGGAGGCGGCTGTCCGCTCCCTCAAAGAGCACTCGCCCGAGAACGTAGAGCGGGTCGTGCGTACCATCATCGAGGAGAGAATGGACCTCGAGCAGTTCGTTGACTGTAACATCACCATCCGCGAACTGACGACCGTCAAGCAGACGCTTGTCGACGCGCTTTCGGGCGTGCACCATCACAGAGTCAAGTATCCCTCCATTCGCTTCAACCGCGAAAGAAAGGCGGTCGCGGACGAGGACGACGACAATGACTGAGTTTTATCTGGACGCAGAATTTTTACCGGAGAGCGATCGGGTAAAATTACAGAGCGCGCTCTCCGATCTCGCAACGAGCGACGCTCCGCTTCTTCTTGAAATTATTACGGTGAACGAAGAGGAGATCAGAGAACTCAACGCGCGCGAGCGCGGCATCGACCGCGTGACCGACGTTCTGAGCTTTCCCTCGATGGACGGCATCAAAGGGGAAGAAATTTTATCGGACGAGCACGGCGAGGAGCTGGACGAGGAGGGAAGGCTCTTCCTCGGCAGCATTGCGATCTGCGAGCAGCGCGCCAAAGAGCAGGCGGAGGAGTACGGACATTCGTACGCCCGCGAGCTCAATTATCTCATTGTGCACGGCGTGTTGCATTGCCTCGGGTACGATCACGAGACGGAGGAAGAAAAGCGGGAGATGCGGAAGAAGGAGGAGACAGTGATGGAAAAGCTGTCGCTTACAAGGGAATGAGAAGCGGATATGTCGCCGTCATCGGCAAGGCAAACGCGGGCAAGAGCACGCTTATCAACGTGCTTGTCGGCGAGAAAGTCGCCATCGTATCCCCCAAACCGCAGACGACGCGCGACCGCATTTTAGGCGTTCTGACGCGCGAGGATCGGCAGATCGTATTTGCTGATACGCCCGGACTGTACCGCGCCCGCAACGCGCTCACCGACCTCATGATGCGCACGACGGACGATACCGCGAAGGACGTGGACGCGATCCTGTTCGTGCACGACGGACACGCGGGACTGAGCGACGAGGACATCGCGCTCATGAAGAAGTATTGCGCGTTGAAGCTCCCCATTCTCATTGCCTATACGAAGATCGACATCATGCCCAAGGAGAACATTCCGCCCGACATTATACGGCTCTCCGAAGAGGGAGTGGATGCGGACGTGTATCCCGTCTCTGCGCGCAAGGGGCAGAATATCCGCCGTTTGGAAGACGCGATCTGCGCGCTCCTGCCCGAGGGAGAGAAGGTGTTCAAAGAGGACATCGTCTCCGACAGGAGCGAAAAGTTCATGATCTCCGAGCTCATGCGCGAAAAAATTCTCTTGAAGTACGACAAGGAGATCCCACACGGCGTGGCGATCGTCGTGAATACCTTTAAGCAGAAGGAGAACGGCGTGTACGATATCAACCTCGATATCGTGTGCGAAAAGCAGAACCATAAGGCGATCCTCATCGGCAAGCAAGGCAAGGCGCTCAAAGAGGTCGCAGCCTTCGCCCGTCAGGATATGGAAAAGTTCCTCGGCGCAAAGGTGTTCCTCACCGTATACGTCAAGGTGAAAGAGGACTGGCGCGACCGCGAAGGGCTGATGCGCGAATTCGGCTACGAGGCATAATAATTATTTTCCGTCGCATACTGCCCTTGGAGGGAGTTATGCGGGACGAGAAAAAGCAAGCGCGCGATCTTGCCTGGGAGATGTTCGAACAGACGGGCAACGTGAGCTATTACATGCTCTATCAGCAGTTAAAAGATATAAAGGACTAAGACGTGCAACAAAAGACGGACGCGCTCCTCTTGCGGGCGGTGGACTTTGGTGAAAACGATAAGATGGCGACCCTGCTCACAGCCGATTTCGGGAAGATCGGCGTTGGGATCAAGGGCGTAAAAAAGGCGGGGGCGAAGCTGAAAGTTGCCGCCCAGCCTTTTTGTTTTGCCGAGTACGTTCTCGCCGAGCGCGGGGGGCGGTATACCGTGACGGGCGCGTCGCTCTACGACGGGTTCTATGCGCTCACCGAGAGCGTGGAGACCTATTACGCCGCTGCCGCCGTGTGCGAGGTGTGCGATAAGCTCGTGTTCGAGGGCATGGACGGGAAAGCGTCGCTGCTTCTTGCGGTCACCGCGCTCAAAGAGCTTGCGGAGGGGAAGGGTGCGCCTGCGCTCATCCGCTTCCTGTTGCAGATTTTGGCGATCGCGGGCTATCCCGTGGGCATGGAGAAATGCCCGAAGTGCGGCAAAATGCCGACGGGCAGAATGCGCTTCGACTTTGCGAGCGGCGCGTTCTTCTGCGATGGTTGCGAGGTGGGCGAGCCCGCCAGCGAGGCGACTTATTTCGCGCTGCGCTCCGCGTCGAATTTAAGCGGAGAGAGCACAAAGGACGGCGAAAAGCGCGCTCTTAGGCTGCTCTACACCTACGTTGCGTATCAGACGGATTTGGAACTCAATTCCTTGCGCGAATACATCAAACTCATCTGATCTCCCCGCCCCGTGCGGGGGATTTTTATTTTCGTGTCAAGTCGATGAAATTTTCATAGAATGTAAGTGAGACGGGGCATTACTTTCCGTCTACGCGTTGCATTTTACTGAAAAGTGTGCTATAATACAAGCGAAAAAACTTGCTTGCAAGGGTTTTTGAGCGCCGTATTCAAACTTGAATGCGTTTTGCGTACGCAAAACAGCGGCGCAATCGCGCAGCAAAAAATCTTGATTTTTTGCATGATTAAGTTATAATGAGGAAAATATCGGCAAGTAGTGAGATGATCATGGAACGCAAAATTATGTACTCGGCAGTTCAGCCGAGCGGAAATTTAACGATCGGCAACTATACGGGCTCGATCCGCAACTGGGTCACGATGCAGGAGGAGTACGATTGCTTCTACGCGATCGCCAACATGCACGCGATCACGGTGAAACAGGATCCCGCGCTTCTTAGGAAGCGCACGCTCGAGCTTGCGGCGTGGTATCTCGCATGCGGGCTCGATCCCGAAAAGTGCGTTCTATACGTGCAGTCGCAGGTGCCCCAGCACGCAGAGCTCACCTGGGTTCTCAATTCCATCACCTATGTGGGCGAAATGCAGCGCATGACGCAGTTCAAGGATAAGAGCCAGAAACATGCCGACAATATCAATATGGGGCTGATGGACTACCCCGTTCTCATGGCGGCGGACATTCTGCTCTACATGGCGGACTACGTGCCCGTCGGCGTCGATCAGAAGCAGCACGTGGAGATCGCGCGGGATATTGCGCTTCGCTTCAACAACCGTTACAGCGAGACCTTCCGCGTGCCCGAGCCGATCATCTTAAAGACGGGTTCGAAGATCATGTCTCTGCAAGAGCCGACCAAGAAGATGAGCAAGTCGGACGAGAACCCCAACGCCTGCGTATTCCTCGCGGACGATAAAGATACGGTTATCCGCAAGTTCAAGCGCGCGGTGACGGACAGCGATAATAAGATCGCATTCTCGGAGGACAAGCCCGGCATTTCCAACCTTCTCGGAATCTATGCGGCATTCACGGGCAAGACGGTGGAAGAGGCGGAAAAGGCGTTTGCGGGTACGGGCTACGGCGATTTCAAGGTGGCGGTCGGCGAGACGGTCGCAGACGTGCTCGCGCCCATTCAGGCGGAGCAGGCGCGCATTCTTGCCGATAAGGAGTATATCGGCGGCATCTTGAAAGCGGGTGCGGAGCGCGCATACAAGGCGGCGAGAAAGACATTGTCAAAAGTTTATCGTAAAGTCGGTTTCTATACGGGAGACTGACATGTTCGGATACGTAAAGTACGACGTTCCAAATTTATATATCAAAGATTTCATGCTGTACAAGGCGATGTACTGCGGACTGTGCAAGGGGATCGGGGCGTCCTGCGGGCAGCGGGCGCGCGTGGGGCTCACCTACGACGTGACTTTTCTCTCGATCATTTTGCATAATATGACGGGCACCGACATACGGGTAGAGAAGCAGCACTGCTTCGAGCACTGCGTAAAAAGGCGTCCGATCGCTGCCCTTGACGAGCTCACGAAAGAGCTTGGCGCGCTGAATACCGTTCTCCTCTATTTTAAGCTCACCGACGATATTTCGGACGGCGGCAAGGGGCGCGGGCGGCGGCTGTGGTTTAAGAAGGGGTATAAGCGGGCAAAAAAGAAGTATCCCGCCCTCGTTGAGATCATTACGCGCTTCATGACGGAGCAGGACAGAACGGAAAAGCAAAAATCCGCCTCGCCCGACATGGCGGCAGATCCCACGGCGTGCATGATGCAGGAGCTTTCCGACCACTTTTTGAAGGAGAAGGCGAGCGAACACACGCGGCAGCTCTTCTATCAGCTCGGCAAATGGGTGTATCTCATCGACGCGCTCGACGATTACGAGAAGGACGTGAAGAAGAAAAACTATAACCCGTTTGTGCTGAGCTATGGCGCAAAGACGCGGGCGGAGCTCATGGAAAAAAACGGCGGGGAGGTCGCGTTTCTCTTCGATACGCTCTTCTATTCCATGCGCGAGAGCCTGTCAAAGATTGAGTTTGCCTTCAACCGCGACCTCACCGACAACGTGATTTTGCGCGGGATTCCCATCGAGAC
>CAMWQK010000027.1 GCA_947176445.1 uncultured Clostridia bacterium
CAAAGGTTTTTGGCAAATTGAGGCTCGCAGCGGAGGGAAACCCTCCTCGCGAAACGATTTAGGGAAAGTTCCGCTTTTCTCGAACGGGAAAAGCGACTTGCGCCGAAAATTTTCAAGGCGAATTCACTTCGCCGTTAAGCCTTTTTACGACAACAGCAACTCACGGAAATTCTTTTCACTATGATCCGCCTTCCACGCATGAGCGCAGCTCGTGGAGCGAATGCGCTCTCGCCGACCGTAGGAAGGCGACAAGGCGGAAGGAAAAGAATTTCGTGAACTCAGTCTTTCCCAAGCGATTGCGGCGTGACCGAGAAGGTGTTCGAAATCCCGTCGCGCGCGTGATCGTAGGGAAGTTTTGCAACCGATTCGAGCGAGGCAAGCGCGCCGCTGTGATCTCTGCCGTGCATGGGGTTCGCACCGGGAGCGAGCGGTTCGCCCGCGCGTCTGCCGTCGGGCGTGTTGCCCGTGTTCTTGCCGTAGACGACGTTGCTGGTGATGGTGAGAATGCTCATCGTCGGCACCGATTCGCGGTAGGTGGAGCAGGTCTTGATCTTGTTCATGAACGTCTTTACGATCCATACGGCAAGATCGTCTGCCCGATCGTCGTTGTTGCCGTACTTGGGATAGTCGCCCTCGATCTTAAAGTCGGTCACGATCCCGTCTGCATTTCTCACGGGATAGACCTTTGCGTACTTGATCGCAGAAAGGCTGTCTGCCGCGCACGAGAGCCCCGCAACGCCCGTTGCAAAGAAGCGGCGCACCTTGGTATCGTGCAGCGCCATCTCGAGCGCCTCGTACGAATACTTATCGTGCATGTAGTGAATGAGGTTGAGTACGTTCACATAGAGCCGCGCAAGCCAGGTCATCATCTGCTCGTATTTTGCGAGCACCTCGTTGAATTCGAGCGGACCGTCGCCGGAAATGGGCGCAAACTCAGGGGATACCTGCAACGGCTTTCCCGTCTTTTTATCCTTGACGAGCTCATCCTTGCCGCCGTTGATCGCGTAGAGAAGGCACTTTGCAAGGTTGGCGCGTGCGCCGAAGAACTGCATGTCCTTGCCCTGCCGCATGCTCGAAACGCAGCACGCGATGCAGTAGTCGTCGCCCATGTCGGGACGCATCAGATCGTCGCTCTCGTACTGAATTGCCGAAGTCTTGATGGAGATCTCCGCGCAGAACTTTTTGAACGCCTTGGGGAGCTGCTTCGACCAGAGCACCGTGAGGTTGGGCTCGGGCGCAGGTCCGAGGTTTACAAGCGTGTGCAGAATGCGGAAGCTGTTCTTGGTGACGAGCGTTCTGCCGTCGATCCCCATGCCGCCGATGCTCTCGGTGACCCAGGTGGGATCGCCGCTGAACAGCTCATTATATTCGCGGATACGCATGAACTTGACAACGCGCAGCTTCATGACGAAGTGATCGACGAGCTCCTGCGCCTCTTCCTCGGTGAGCGTGCCCTCGTCGAGATCGCGCTGAATGTAGATATCGAGGAAGGTGGAATTTCTGCCGATGCTCATCGCCGCACCGTTCTGATCCTTGACCGCCGCGAGGTACCCGAAGTACAGCCACTGGATCGCCTCTTTGGCGTTCTCTGCGGGACGGGAGATATCGAACCCGTACTCCGCCGCCATCGCTTTGAGCGCTTTGAGCGCCTTGATCTGCTCGGAGAGCTCCTCGCGATCGCGGATCTTATCGGGGAACATGTCTCCGTCCAGAATGAGCTTATCCGCCTCCTTCCTCTGAATGAGGAAGTCCACGCCATACAGCGCAACGCGGCGGTAATCGCCGACAATGCGTCCTCTGCCGTAGGTATCGGGCAAGCCCGTTAAAATATGCGCGGTACGGGCGCGGCGCATTTCGGGAGTATATGCGTCGTACACGCCGTCGTTGTGCGTCTTGCGGTACTTGGTAAAAATTTCCTTCACGCGGGGAGAGATCTCATAGCCGTACATATTCAGCGCCTCTTCCGCCATGCGAATGCCGCCGAACGGCTGCAACGCGCGCTTGAACGGCTCGTCCGTCTGAATACCCACGATCTTTTCGAGCGACTTATCAAAATAGCCCGCCTTGTGGCTCGTGATCTGCGAGACGATATCGGTATCCGCGTCGTACACGCCGCCCTTTTCGCGCTCCTTCTTCGTATAATCAAGCACGATCTGCCACAGCTTTTTGGTCGCCTCCGTTGCGGGGGCAAGAAAGCTCTCGTCTCCCTCGTAGGGCGTATAGTTGCGCTGAATGAAATCGCGGACGTCTACCTTCTCGCTCCACTTTCCCCTTTCAAATCCGCGCCATGCGCTGCTGTTCATCTCGTTCATAATTTCTCTCCCGTAAATATTATTGTCATTCTTCTGTTTTCGCATCCAGCCAGAGCGATAAAATCTCCTCGGGCTGAAATCCCGTGCACCGCGCGATCTCTTCCCCGTCCCTTCTGACGATGACCGTCGGCACGCGCTCTATATTGAGCTTTTGCACCTCTTCCGCGGTATCTGCGCCCGCCTCGATGTGCGTGAGCGGAATATTTCGCTCCGCGGCAAGTTTATGTAAAATCGGCATGAGCGTAAAGCAGTTTGCGCACGATTCGCCGCTTACTTCTACAATTTCGAATTTGCTCATACTATCCTCTTTTATACCGCTCGCAGCCGAGAATGCGCTCGGCATTTTTCACCCGCTCGCGCGCGGGCGGCGTCATGCCCTTCAACGGATAATCGATCTGCAGCTTTCCGTACTTGACTTCGCCCATCGAGTGATAGGGAAGCACCTCGATCTTTTCCACCGTCTTCAACGTATCGAGAAATTCTCTCAACCGCCCGAGCGCCGTATCGTCGTCCGTAATTCCCGTGACGAGCACGTGGCGTATCCACATGGGCTTTTGGTGCTCGCTCAGATACTTTGCAAAGGCGAGCGGCGCCGAATTGCTATGCCCCGTGAGCGCTCTATGCGCGCCGTCGTCGATATGCTTGATGTCTAAGAGGAACAGATCGGTGAGCGACAACAGCGTTTCGTACTTTTCGTTTCCGCCGACGGGGAAGCAAATTCCCGACGTATCGATACAGGTATGAATATTTTTGCGCTTTAAGATCGTGAACAGCTCGATGAGAAAATCGATTTGTTGGAGCGGCTCCCCGCCCGAGACGGTCACCCCGCCTTTTTCTGCAAAATAGCTCTTGTATTTGAGAACTTCGGTTGCGACTTCCTCGGCGGTCTTTTCCTGCCCGCCGCCCATATTCCAGGTATCGGGATTGTGACAGTATTTGCACCGCATCGGACAGCCCTGCATGAATACGACGAATCTTATCCCCGGTCCGTCGACCGTGCCGAAGGATTCAAACGAGTGAATTTTACCTGTCATATATCCTCCCGCACTCGGCTCTGAGCCGTTTTTTACCCTTTGCCGATTAGCGCGTTTCAGAGCCGAGAAAGACAAGGCGCGTGAGGAAAACCCGAAGGAGTTTACTAAGACGTAAATGACTGAGGGTTGCCGCAGCGCAACGCCGTATTTCGACGGCTATCAGACGCGCAAAACAAAAGGGCAATTTCTATCTATCGATAAAAATTGCCCAGACGAACGGCTTAATGGCCATTGCGGTTTCACCGCGGTTGTCCGCGTATACTCGTCAGTTGCCGCAACGGTTTGAAGTTGCCTCTATCATACCATGCGCCCGCAACGTTTGTCAAGCAAAATCAGCGGATTTCTTTTGGAAATTTTTTTCTTGATACACTATATTTTGTGTTTTTAATTGATTAAGAGCACAAAATATGGGTATTCAGAGTTTTTAGCGAAGTTCTGCGCCGAGGTTGTGTTTAAGGTTTCCGACGATCTTGTTGAAGAACTTATCCACGTCCTCGGGAGAGAGCGGTTTTTCCGCCTTCTCGTCGCACGCGAAGGTCAGGCGGAACGCCATGCTCTTTTTGCTCTCGCCCAGCTGTTTGCCGCGGTACACGTCGAACAATTCCGCCTTCTTCACCGCCTTGACCGCGCGCAGAATGCACGCTTCCATCTCCGCGCAGGTCACCTTCTCGTCGACGACGACGGCGAGGTCGCGCTCCACCTCGGGGAAGCGGGGCAGATTGTGGTAGGAAATGTCCTTTGCGAACTTCTTTTTCAGCAATTCGAGATCGAGCTCGGCAAGGTACACCTTCTTTTCAAGCGCAAGGGCGTTCGCGACTTCGGGATGAAGCTCGCCGATCCAACCCACCTCCTTCTCGCCGCATTTGAGCGTTGCCGAGATGCCGGGGTGCAGGAAGCTCTTTTCTCCGCGCTCATAGCTGAACGTGAAATCAAACGCCTCTTCGAGTGCGGTGAGTGCGCCCTTCAAATCAAAGAAGTCGCCCTCGCCCCACATTCCGAGGACGAGATGTTGCTTCTCCTTGGGCATATCGACGAGCGGGAGCGCGTCTGCAAGATACACGTTGGCAAGCTCGAACAGTCTTCCGCTCTCGTTTCCGCGGCGCACGTTGCGCACCACGTTTGCGATCATCGACGGCGCAAGGATCGTTCTCATCACGGAGAGATCCTCGCCGATGGGGTTGAGAATTTTGATCGCCTTGCGCTCGGGCGCGTCTGCACTCAAACGAAGCAGATCGAAATCCTTGGGCGAATAGAAGGAGTAGTTGCACGCCTCCATAAAGCCCTCGTGCTGGAGCGTACGCTTGACTTTGAGTTCGCACTTCTGCGCCTCGTTCAAGCCGCCGTGCGTGACGCTCGCCGCGCTCAGAAACGTGGGCGTGATGTGCTCGTAGCCGTACATGCGGATGACCTCTTCCGCGAGGTCGGGATATCCGTCTACGTCGTCTCTCCAAAGCGGAACGGTGACGGTGAGCGTATCCCCCTTCTCCTCCACCTTGAAGAACAGGCGGGTGAGAATGGAGACAATCTCCTCCTTCGGCACGGTGATGCCGAGGAGCGAGTTGATCTTCTCGCACGTCGTTACGATTGTTTTCGGGGTCATATCGGCGGCGTTCACGTCCGTACGGTACGAAGTGGGCACGCCGCAGCCGAGCTTCTCTGTAAGATGCAGGGCGCGGTTCATTGCAAACTCGGGCGTGAATGCGTCCAGTCCCTTTTCGAAGCGGGAGGAGGAATCGCTACGCTGACCGAGCGAGCGTGACGTCTTTCTCACGCTGTCGCGCGCGAACTTCGCCGCCTCGAAGAACACTTCCGTGGTGGTATCTTTGATTTCGCTGTCCAGTCCGCCCATAACGCCCGCGAGCGCAACGCCTGAGACGCCGTCGCAGATGAGCAGGTTCTCCTCGGTGAGCGTGAACTCCTTCTTGTCGAGCGTGACGATCTTCTCGCCCTTCTTCGCACGGCGCACATTGATCTCCCCACCGCGCAGGAAGTTCCGATCGAACGCGTGCATGGGCTGACCGAGCTCGAGCAAAACGAAGTTGGTGATATCGACGATATCGGAGATGCCGCGAATGCCGCAGAGCGCCAAGCGACGGCGCATCCACTGCGGAGCTTTGCCGATTTTAACGTCCTTTACATAGTGCCCGATATAGCGCGGGCAGAGCGTGCTCTCGTGCACGTGCACGGGCACGACAACGTCCGTTTTCACGGGCGTATACGAGGTATCGGGCTGCTTCAACGGCTTTTTGAGTACCGCCGCCACCTCGCGCGCCATGCCGAAAATGCTCTGGCAATCGGGGCGGTTCGCAGTCACGGCGATATCGAAGAGATAGTCGTCGATCCCGACGACGGGACGGATATCCTCGCCCACCTTTGCCTCATCGCCGAGGATGAGAATGCCGTAGACCTCCGCACCCTCGTAAAAATCGTTGTTGATGCCGAGCTCCTCGCCCGAGCAGAACATGCCCTCGGAGAGCTCGCCGCGGAGCTTTCCGCTCTTGATCTTCTGAATGCCGCCCTCGTGCAGAACGGTCGCCCCGTCGAGTGCGCAGGGCACTTTTGCGCCCACGAACACGTTGGTCGCCGCCGTGCAGATCTGCTTAATACCGTGCGCGCCGCAATCGACGGTGCATACGGTGAGGCGGTCTGCGTCGGGGTGTTTCTTCGTCTCGGTAATGAGTCCGACGACGACGCCCGTCACGTCCTTTCCAAGGTACGTGAGCTCCTCCACTTCAAATCCGCAGGAGAAGAGTTTATTTTGAAGCTCCTCGGCGGAGACGTCGATCTCCACATAATCTTTGAGCCAGCTGAAAGGTACTAACATATTTCTCTCCTCCCCTTAGTCCTTGAATTGTTCAAGGAACCGAACGTCGTTTTCCGTCAGTAACTTGATATTGTTAATTCCGTATTTGAGCATGGCGATACGCTCGATACCCATGCCGAAGGCAAAGCCCGTATACTTATCGGGATCGATGCCGCAGTTTTCGAGCACGCGGCGGTTGACCATGCCCGCGCCGAGCACCTCGATCCAGCCCGTGCCCTTACACAGCGAGCAACCCTTGCCGCCGCAGCTTGCGCACGAGACGTCTACCTCGACCGAGGGTTCCGTGAACGGGAAGTAGGACGGGCGCAGACGCGTCTTGCTGCTTTGCGAGAACATCGTGCGCGCGAACTCGTCGAGCATGCCTTGCAGATCGCACAGCGTAATGTGCTTATCGACGACGAGCCCCTCCATCTGATGGAACATGGGCGAATGCGTCGCGTCGTCATCCGAGCGGAACACTTTGCCGGGGCAAAGGATTTTGATGGGCGGTTTTTTATTCTCCATGACGCGGATCTGCCCTGCGCTCGTCTGCGTGCGGAGCAGGAACTTTTCGCCGAGATAGAAGGTATCCTGCATGTCGCGCGCGGGGTGATCGGCGGGCGTGTTAAGCGCGGTGAAGTTATAGTAGTCCGTCTCGATCTCCGGTCCCTCGAACACCTCGAAGCCCATGCCCGCGAAGATGTCGATAAGCTCGTTCTTCACGCGGGTGACGGGGTGAAGCGTGCCCTGCGCTCTGCGCCTTCCGGGCATGGTGACGTCGATCTGCTCGCCGCTGAGCTTTGCCGCCATCTCCTTCTTTTTCAACTTCTCTTCGAGCGCGGCAAACTTGGCTTCCAGCGTCTCGCGAAGCTCGTTCACCTTCTTGCCGAATGCGGGACGAAGCTCCGCCGCCACTTCGCGCATGCCTTTGAGGAGCGCGGTGACCTTGCCCGCTCTCCCCAAGAACTTCATTTTGACCTCGTAGAGCGCGCGGCTGTCCGCAGCCTTGGCAGCCTCTGCCTCCGCTTCCTCTACGATTTTTTGCGTGTCCTGTTCCATTCCTATCTCCTTATTGCTTACTAAAAAATAAAAACCCTATGCAAATCGCATAGGGCGTATAAAACGCGGTACCACCTAAATTCTTGCATCATATAATATGCAACTCATTGCCCCTTAACGCGGGATACGGCTCTCCTTAAAGTTCCGTTCGGGAGAGCGGCTCGCGGGGGAATACCGTGCCCGTCAGCCAAGAAAACCTCTCAGTCTGCGGGTTTTCCTCCCTGTATGCTGATTTATGAGCGCGTCTCTTCCGCTTCAACGCCTGTATATTCGCTATTATAGGCAATTTTATCCCGCTTGTCAATCGTTTTTATTCCACTTTGCGCCGCATATTTTCACAAAAACGAACCGAAACCTGTTGCGGCTTATTGACATTTCACACGCAGTCTGCTAAACTTTGAAACAAGACCTATACAGAGGAAGACATATGACGATACAGGAAATGCAGAAACAGATTCTGCAATACAAGCGCGAGCGCGATATCCTCATCCTCGCTCACTGCTACGAGCGGCGGGAGATCACCGAGATCGCCGACTTCACAGGCGACTCGTACGCCCTTGCCTTGCAGGCAACGCGCGCAAAACAGCAGACCGTCATCATGTGCGGCGTGCGCTTCATGGCGGAGACGGTGAAAATTTTGTCGCCCGAAAAGAAAGTCTATCTCTCGAATGCGGACGCGGGCTGTCCCATGGCGGAACAGCTCGATTTAGAGGAGCTGTCCTCGCTCAAAGAGCAGTACCCGAACGCCGTCACGGCGGCATATATCAACACGACGGCAAGTCTCAAAACGCTGTGCGACGTGTGCGTGACGTCCTCGTCCGCAGAGCGCATTTTAAGAGCGCTTCCCGAGAAGGAAATTTTGTTCGTACCCGATATCAACCTCGGGCGGTATCTTGCGGAGCGCATGCCCGAAAAGCAGTTCCGCTTCGTGCACGGCGGCTGCCCCACGCACGTCCGAGCAAACAAAAAGGACGTGGAGCGCGCCAAATCGCTGCACCCCGACGCGCTCTTCCTCGCCCATCCCGAGTGTCTGCCCGAAGTGGTCGCGCTTGCCGACTACGTGGG